>CALDPL010000198.1 GCA_937911965.1 uncultured Allomuricauda sp.
ACCAAGGACCCTCTGATTAACAGTCAGATGCTCTAACCAACTGAGCTAAGGAGGAGTATTAAATCCTAAGCGGCTGCAAATATAGCGGATTCTTTATTACAGCACAAACAAAAAATTGGGTTTTCTATTTAAAAAGCCACTTGTACACATCGTTCCCGTTGGCAAACAACAATAGGGCGATCAAAAGGAAAAAGCCCACCATTTGGGCATACTCCAAAAACTTGTCGCTGGGCTTGCGTCCCGTGATCATCTCATACAACAGGAAGGTGACATGTCCCCCATCAAGGGCAGGGATGGGAAGGATGTTCATAAAGGCCAAAATGATGGATATAAAGGCCGTTGTGGACCAGAACGCGGGCCAGTTCCACGAATCGGGAAAGAGGCTTCCAATGGCCGCAAATCCCCCGACACCCTTATAGGCCCCTGTCTCCGGATTGAATATTTTCTTGAGTTGTTTCATATAGCTGGTCAGGGTGGTCACCCCTTTGTCGATTCCAGCGGGAATTGCTTCCAGAAAACTGTATTTCTGGGTCTCCATACGAAAGACTCCCTTCTCCTGCAATTGCTCCAGGGTCATGGCACTCAATTCTATGCCAAGCTTCCCTTCGGGGTTCACGTGGGCCTCCAGGAGTTCCTTGGATCCGTCCTCACGCAGAACCTGGATTTCAACATCCCTTCCCTTGTTGCTTTCCAATAGGGAAAATACCTGGTCCCTGTAAATGGACTGGGAACCGTTGATGGTCAAAAACTCATCCCCTTTTCTGAAGTCGACGTTTTTGTTGTGTGAGGAATCAGGAACTTGGTTTACCATAAAGGGTATCCTTATGGTCATAAATCGCATTTTGTCCTCATCCTCCAAGAGGGTGGCGATGAAGTCAATGGGAATTTCCTTCTCAATGATCTGGCCATCGCGCTCCAGGGTCATGTGGTTGCCGTTGATCAGTTCCATGAAGACGTTGTCGAATTTCTCAAGGGTATCCCCGTCCACGGCAAGGATCTTGTCCCCGGTCCTGATTCCGATCTTGTCCCCAATTTCCTTTTCAGTTACCCATACCCCGTCCTTTAGGGAATCCATGGGGATGTATTGGTCCCCATAGGCATAGGCCATTCCGATATAGATGATCACGGCCAGGACAAAGTTTACCGTGACCCCACCCAACATGACGATAAGGCGTTGCCAGGCCGGTTTGCTTCGAAACTCCCAGGGTTTGGGTTCCTCCTTCATCTGCTCGGTGTCCATGCTCTCGTCGATCATACCGGAGAGCTTGACATAGCCCCCAAGGGGCAACCAACCGATCCCGTATACGGTCTCCCCTATTTTCTTCTTGAAAAGGGAAAATTTTATATCAAAGAAGAGGTAGAACTTCTCCACCCGTACCCCAAAGATCTTGGCAGGGATAAAATGGCCAAACTCGTGAAGTACAATGAGGATGGAAAGACTAAGAAAGAATTGTATGATCTGGATCAATATAGGGTCCATCGAGGGTCTTTTGTTAAAACGCACAAAAGTAAACTTTTAAGGTTTGATATGAAAACCGGGATTTTTGAACTTTGGGGGATTTATGAAAGATTTAGCATCAAAAGGCCCGATTTCCCTTGACGGATCATCCATCGGGTCGTAGCTTTGTGGCCATGTGGTCCTTCTTCGCGAAATACCGGCTGTTTGGAGTGGTGTTCTTTGGCATTGCCTCGGTAATCGTCGTGCTTTTCTACAATGCCCTGCAACCAAAAAAGATGCTGCCGGTATATCAGCCCTCCATGGTGGACAAGAGTTTGGTCGACAGTACCCTGTACTACAAAAAGAAATACCACACCATAGCGGATTTCTCCCTGGTCAACCAAAATGGGATCACCATCACCCAGGAGGATTACAGGGACAAGATCTATGTGGCCGATTTTTTCTTTATCACCTGCCCGAGCATCTGCCCCATCATGACCAAGAACATGGCGGAAATCCAGGAGAACATTCTGGACGACCCCCAGGTATTGTTGCTCTCGCATTCGGTGACCCCGCAAATCGATTCGGTGCCCCAGCTTAAAAAATACGCCCTGGAAAAGGGGGTTGTGGATTCAAAGTGGAACCTGGTCACCGGGGACAAGAAACAGATCTACGAGCTGGCCCGCAAATCCTATTTGGCGGTCAAGACCGATGGGGACGGGGGGCCCTATGACATGATCCACACGGAGAACTTCATCCTGGTGGACAAGGAACGGCGCATCCGCGGGTTTTACGACGGAACCAATTCCGAGGATATCGAGAAATTGCTCGCCGACTTGGAAATCCTCAAAAACGGCTATCTCGAATAATTTTCAAAGCCCATGGTCCGGATGCTGTCCCTTTTTCCATTTTTTTACTATGTTTGTGCTTGCTTTAATTAAATCCAAATTAAAATTGTGGCCAACGCATTGGACTTGATGCAGGGACAAAGGGGAACCATCAGGGAGTTTTCCGAGCACAATTTGCCCGTAAAACTGATGGAATTGGGATGCTTGCCCGGTAACGTCTTGGAACTGGTACAAATCGCCCCCCTAAAAGACCCGATATACATCAACCTCAATGGGAACCACATCGCCATAAGACGCTCCTTGGCGGCCCTCATCGAAATCGACATCATCGTAGAACCCCAGGCCCCATGAGCAACACCTTGACCGTTGCCCTGATCGGGAATCCCAATACCGGAAAGTCCTCGATTTTCAACCAATTGACGGGCCTTAGCCAAAAAGTGGGCAATTATCCCGGAATCACCGTTGAAAAAAAGGAAGGACAATGCAAGCTCCCCGGAGGAAAGCGGGCACGTATCGTGGACCTTCCGGGCCTCTATAGCCTGAACACCTCTTCCATGGACGAGCGTTTGGTGACCGAATTGCTGTTGGACCCCAAAGACCCCAATTATCCGGATGTGGTGGTGCTGATCTCGGAGGTGGAAAACCTAAAACGGAACCTGTACCTCTTCACCCAGATCAAAGACCTGGGAATACCCGTGCTTTTGGCGATCAATATGATCGATCGGATGTCCCGCAAGGGGATCACCCTGGAGGTGGCCGCCCTGGAAAAGAAATTGGACACCAAGATCGTCCTGGTCAGTACCCGAAGGGGAGAGGGTCTGGACCGGCTCAAGGAAATCCTCGCCGACCCCGCTTCCCTCCCACGCGGCCCCATTATGGATATTGGCCGGGTGGCCCCGGACTATTTCGGGGAACTGAAAAAAGCCTTTCCCGAAGAAGATCTGTACAGGCTCTGGTTGAGTTCCTCCCAGGACACAAACACCACTGCCGTGGATTTGGGGGCCCTGGAAGCCCTGAAATCAAATTTCATCAAGTCGGAGGAGGACCTTAAAAAACTACAGCATCGGGAAACCGCCCTGCGCTACCAAAAGATCAACGAGGCCCTGAAAGGGGCCTATGGAGTGGACCCCGAAAAGGCCAAGGGCTTGCGGGCCTCAATAGACAGGATCTTGACCCACAAGGTTTTCGGCTATCTGATATTTTTTGCCCTTCTGCTGTTGATCTTCCAGGCCATTTTTGAATGGAGCAGTTATCCCATGGATTTCATCGATGCCCAATTTGCGGCTGCCAGTGAGTGGATCTCAGAGAATTTCCCCCCGGGAATGTTGACCGATCTGCTTGCCGAGGGCATTGTGGCCGGTATTGGGGGAATCGTGATCTTTGTCCCCCAGATTGCCTTTTTGTTCCTTTTCATTGCCCTTTTGGAGGAATCGGGCTATATGAGCCGGGTGGTCTTTTTGATGGACCGGGTGATGCGGCCCTTCGGTCTTAGCGGAAAGAGCGTGGTGCCCCTGATCTCGGGAAATGCCTGTGCCATCCCCGCCATTATGGCCACCAGGACCATTGAGAATTGGAAGGAACGCCTGATCACCATTTTGGTGACCCCCTTTACTACCTGTTCGGCCCGATTGCCGGTCTATTTGATCTTGATCGCCCTGGTCATCCCTGAAGAGGGAAGCTTTATGGGAATCGGCTACCAAGCCTTGACCCTCTTGGCACTGTACCTTATCGGGACGGGCATGGCCCTATTGTCGGCCCTGGTGTTGGACAAACTTCTCAAGACCAAGGGCAGGACCCTCTTTTTGCTGGAAATGCCGGCCTATCGTCTCCCGCTTCTCAAGAATGTGGGGCTTACGGTATGGGACAAGACCATGAGCTTTGTCCTTGGGGCGGGGAAAATCATCCTGGCCATCTCCATCGTCCTCTGGTTCCTGGGATCCCATGGATCCTCGGAGAACTTTGACAGGGCCGAAGAAATCGTGGGTCAACGGATCGAACAACAGGGTCTGGCCACCGGCAGCCTGATCAACCTCCAGGTGCAGCTCGATTCCCGTAGGGAGGATGCCCTGGCCCAAGGCCTCTCCCAAGCCCGACTTCGTGATTCCCTGCAATTGTGGACCCAGGAATTGGAACAAACGGCCAAGGCCCAGGAAATTGCGGGCTACAAACTCGAACATTCCTATATCGGAAGGGCCGGAAAGGCCATAGAGCCCCTGGTCAGGCCCTTGGGCTACGATTGGAAGATCGGCATTGCCCTGATCACCTCCTTTGCCGCCCGTGAGGTCTTCGTCGGCACCCTGGCCACCATTTACTCCGTGGGCAGTGAGGATGAGGAGCCCATCAAGGCCCGAATGGCCGCGGATATCAATGAGGCTGGACAACCCTTGTTCAATTTGGCCACCGGGGTGTCCCTGATGTTGTTCTATGCCTTTGCAATGCAGTGCATGAGCACCCTGGCCATAGTGCAGCGGGAGACCAATTCCTGGAAATGGCCCTTGGCCCAATTCGTTTTTATGACTATCTTGGCCTATATAGTGTCCTTTGCCGCCTATCAAATCCTTTCATAAATGGAACTCGTACAACAAATACTGGTTTATGTGATCCTGGCCATGGCCGTGGGCTATCTGTTCTGGAAATTCCTTTTGCCCAAAGGAATGCTGGGAAAGAAAGGCAGCTCCAAAAGTTGCGGGCAGGACCACTGCGGTTGTGGATAAGGGCGATTGCCCCGGAATTTCCCCATTGGGGAATCCCATTTTGATTCCTTCCCATTCTCTCCTCCTTCCCTACTTTTTCAATCCTTCTATTTCATTGTTTTCTTCTTTTTCGGGTATTGGCTGTAACCTTTCTTAAATTCCTGACTATTTAGGTTGAACACCGACTAAAAACAGGGCTTGGAAACACATTCGGATGAATCCATCATGCAACGGGTGGCCGCGGGCGATCTCGATCAGCTCAAACTGCTCTTTGAGAGGTACCACAGGCATATCCATAATTATCTGTACAAAATGTGCGGGGACGCCCAATTGAGCGAGGATCTGACCCAGGATGTGTTTTACAGATTGATCAAGTATCGGGACAGTTACGGAAAGGGTTCCTTCAAGGCTTGGTTGTTCACCATGGCCCGTAACGGCCTAAGGACCCATTTCAGAAGGGACCACAGCTACAGTCTTGGCGTGGAGGTTCTGGAATACAGTGCTGCGGACCAAGGGGACCCTCTGTTCGAGGAACGGGACCAATTGCAATATGCCCTGGCCAAACTGGACCCGGCCGAACGTGAATTGATCGTCCTGAGCAGGATCCGGGAAATCCGACACGAAGATTTGGCCGAGATGATGGGTTCTACCCCAGGGGCCATAAAGACCAAGCTCTGCAGGGTATTGAAAAAGTTGAGGGTCATTTATTTTGAAAGCATATAAAAGCATTGCACCATGGAAAACAATCACATATCGGAACTGATTCCGGATTATCTGGACGGCCTACTGGATGCAGGGAACAAGGAGATGGTGGATCGGCATTTGAAGGATTGTCCCCAATGCCTTGAGGAACTCAGGGAAACCGAAATCCTCCTGCGGGCCATGGACAAAGGGGAACTGTCCCCTCCCCCAAGCCTTCGCAACCATTTTGAATCGGCCCTGGAACGGGAAAAAGAGTCCATGGACGAGGTGATGGACCTGCCCACCACTTCCAAAAAGAATGGGGCGGCCCTCCAGATTCTGAAGGTGGCGGCTTCCCTGGCCCTGCTGCTCGGGGCCTATTATATGGGAGTCCTGGCCCAAAGTCAGAAAGGGGAACGGGAACTCGCCCTGCTCCAAGAGGAAGGCCTGCAAATGAAACAGACCGCCATGCTCTCCCTTATGGAAAACCGATCGGCCAGCAAACGCATACAGGGTGTGGGACTGGTGGGGGATTTTGAACGGCTCGACCCGGAAATCATCAAGGCTTTGGGAGATCGATTGTTGTATGATGAAAACGACAATGTTCGCCTGACCGCCTTTGAGGCCCTCTCCAAGTTCACCGACTCCAAGGCCGTAAAACAATTGATGATCGAGGCCCTGGAAAGCGAACGGAACCCGAGCATCCAGATCGCAATCATCCAGGTGCTGTCGGAAATCCAGGAAAAGAAGGCCGCTGCCCCCATGAAAAGACTTTTGGAACAGGAGAGTACCCAACCCTTCATCAAGGAGCAGATCGAAGCCGTATTGCCAAGTTTAACCTAAAAATCAAAAAACGAATATCATGAAAAGAATCACAATGCTTACTGCACTTTTATTGGGTGCCATGGCCTGGTCCCAGACCGATTACACCAAGTCCCTGAGCGGGATCCAATGGGTGAAGATCAAATCCAATTCTGACTTTACGGTCAAGACCCACGCCTCCAATGAGCTGTTGATCAAGGCTGGGGCCCCCATGGAGATTCCCGATCGGGCCAAGGGGCTGAAGTTGGTGGGCGAAGGGGGTACGGACAACACCCAGGTCGGATTCTCGGTGGTCCAGGATGGCAACACCCTCTTGGTGCACAACCTGAGAAAATCCCAATCCGCGGAAATCCTTCTTCCAAAATCGATAAACCTCCAGGCAAAGATGAGCTGGAACGGGGATATCGAAATCGAGGGCCTCGGCGGGGAGATCGAAGTGGATTCCCAACTCAACGGAAACGTCAAGATCTCAGGGGTAAGCGGACCTGTAACGGCCAATACCCTCAACGGGGACCTTGTCGTGGAGTTCGACTCGGTAAAACAGGGATCCCCGACCTCCCTGTATTCGACCAATGGGGCCGTGGATGTGAGCCTTCCCTCCAACACCCCGGCCAACCTCTCCCTGAGTACCATCAATGGGAATGTGTATACCGATTTTGAGATCCAACTGCAGCAAAAGGATGGACTCAGTTCCATTTTGGGAAGGAAAATTGAAGCTTCGATAAACAAGGGCGGGGTGGAAATTTCCATGAAATCCACCAATGGGAACATGTACCTGAGAAAAAAATAGAACAACGATCCAAAAACATACAGCCATGAAAAAAGTATTTATCCCATTGATTGTGGGCCTGATGGGCCTATCCCTAAATGCCCAGAAAGTCATTGAAAAGAACCTGGACCACAAAGGGCAGGCCATCGAGGTCGATGTGAAATTCGCCTCGGACATCCAAGTGTTGACCTGGGACCGGCCCACGGTATATTTCAAGGCGGAGATCACCACCAAGGACGGAAAGTTCCTGGACCTCTACCAATTGAATGTCGAACAAAACGACAAAACCATCAAAATCGCCCCCGAGGTGAACGAACTCTTCAAGGCCATCCACAGGGAGCGGGAAGGGAAGGATTCCGACCGTGGGGTACATCTGATGGATGGGGACTACGAATTCCACTATGTCCTCCAGGTCCCCAAAAATTCCAAGTTCAAGATCGGCAGCATCAATGGGAACCTCAAGGCCGAGCTGATCGAAGGGGATTTTACCGCCGAACTGATCAATGGGGACATTGAAATCGAGGAATATTCCGGGGATATGGACCTTCGGACCATCAATGGGGAAATCGATCTGGTGATGCGGGACACCAAATTGGAGGCGGAGACCATCCACGGCAGCATCTATGTAGATGACACCCTCGAACTAAAGGTCATCGATAGGATCGTGGGACAAAAGGTCGAGGGCAGTTTTGATCGGGCCACCCACCGATTGAAACTCAATACCATCAACGGAAACCTATACCTCAGGAAGGAGGGGCGTTAAAACCAAGGCTCAACAAAGGAATACAGAAGCAGGCCCCAACCGATCAACAACAGCAATCCCCCCAAGGGCGTCACGGGACCCAGGAATTTGGGTTTGTTCCCCTTTGCGGCCCCCAGGCAGTGGGCATAGATGCTAAAGGAAAAGAGCAGGGTGCCGAAGATGAAGCAGTTGACCATGGCTGCGTGCAGGGGACGATCGAAACTGAGGTTGAACCCCAGGATCAGCAACACTATGGCGTGGTACATCTGATATCTTACCCCGGTCTCAAAACTTTGGAGCAGTTCCGGGCCCATTCTCTTTTTTAGGGCATGGGCCCCGAAGGCCCCGAAGAGCACGGCCAGAACACCGTAAAGGGCTCCCATGATCTGGGCAATTATTAAAGTTTCCATTATTTATAGGGGTTTAGGGGTTGGATTCTTTGGGAAGGTCCGGGGAATCCCCGGCCATACCCAGTTGAAGATCGGCATAGAGTTTTTGGGTCTCCAGGCTGTCCCCCAGGTTGAGATAAAGGACCAGGGAGTCGCGGTGGACCATCCTGATCTTGCGTTGGTGCAGGTCGTCCACAAACACATATACCTTTCTTTGGTTGATGCTATCCTTGAAAACACCCTTTTCCCGGGCCCTCCATGAAAAGCCGTTGGAGCGTTCCATCTGGGGAATTTTGTCCACCATGCCCAGACTGTCCACCTCCCCCATGGGGATGTTCCGGTAATAGATTCCGGAGAGTATCCTCAAGCTGCCATCTTCAAGGGAGTACCAATTTTTATAGTGCTCCACAAAGGCCAGAAGGCAGAGCAGGACCGTGCCCACGATCAACCCATTCCACAAGGCGGTACGTTTTTGTTTTCCCATATCGGCTCAAAATCAAATGAACTTTAAAGGTAAACCAAATCCTTTTAAGGACAAGAAACCGCATTCCCCTATCTTTGGGATTTTCAGGGAATCCAAAACTTAAATTTCAGCCCATGAACGCCGCTACCCTGGCCCAATTGAAAAAGGAACTGCAATTCAGGTCTCCCGAGGAAGTCCAGCAGGTATGCCTGCGATTGGCCCGTTTCAAAAAAGAGAACAAGGAACTGCTCACTTACCTCTTGTTCGAATCGGACAACGAACAGGGCTTTGTGGATGCCGTCAAGTTGGAGGTGGAGGAACTGTTTTTCCTGATCAATCCCAACAGCTACCATTATATCAAAAAAAGTGTGCGCAAGATCTTGGCAACCCTAAGGAAGTACATCCGCTATTCGGGAAACAAGGAGACCGAGGTGGAGCTCCTGTTGCATTACTGCGATCAATTGAAGTCCTTCAGGCCCTCCATAAAGGAACACCCTACCCTGACCAACCTCTACCATCGACAACTGGCCTTGATCGAAAAGAAGATCGATCTGCTTCACGAGGACCTACAATACGACTATGGGATGGCCTTGGAAAAGCTAAAAGAGTACTGATACCATTGCGGTTTCTTTAAGTGGGGGAGCAATTTTTAGATCCATTCCATTGAAGGCCATTGCAATTGTTGTATATTTTGTATTATTGCAACTTCACTATGACAAAACTTGTCTCCATAGGAACTGCCCTGCTCATCTTTTTACAGAGCATCAACCTCCATTTCATCGATCTATTGGAGCTGGACAAGTTCGTGGAACACTACCAATTCCATGTGGATCAATACGGGGACGACCTGATGGCCTTTGTCTCAAAACACTATGGGGAAGAGAAGGATTCCCATAATCTGGCCCATCAGGAAGAACAACAGCAGCACGAGCAACTTCCCTTTCAGCAGCAATACCAGGGATACCAGGTGTTGGGATTCGTTCCGGACTCCCTGCCCCTGCCCCAATTGCGTAAAGAATTCCCCTTGGACCCCAAGGGAAACTTCCATTACCACATCTCCTACACCCCCATTTGGGGAGACGGGCACTTTCAGCCCCCGAAACAAGCATAGTTCATAGCAGTCCGGCCTTGACCGGAACAGCCTGGGATGCCTTATTCTAAGTATAACGCCATCTATTCCCCTATGAATCATGTTTTCAAAACTCATAAGCTTTAGCGTACGCAACAAGTTCATTGTTCTGCTATTTACCCTTTTTATCGTATTGGTCGGACTGTACTCCCTGACCCGGAT
>CALDPL010000199.1 GCA_937911965.1 uncultured Allomuricauda sp.
GTGGAGGTGCTTTCGGGCATACAAGAAGGGGATGCCATTGTGGATGAAGGGGCCAGAACGGTAAAACCCGGACAAAAAGTCAAGGTAAAAGATCAAATGGATTCCCTAAGTACCCCTTCCCTATGAGCGAGCACAAAAACAGATCGGACAAGGAATTCTTTCTTTCCTCTTGGGCCATTGACAACCAAAACACCATGTATGGGCTCATGTTTGTCATCCTATTGTTGGGGACCATAGCCTATTTCGTCATGCCCAGGGAGAGCTTCCCCGAGGTCAAGGAGACCAAGATATACATCAGTTCCCTCTACCCGGGCAATACGGCCGAGGATATTGAGAAGATGATCACCGATCCCTTGGAGGACCAGCTCAAGACCGTGAGCAATGTGGTGGAGATCACCTCCACCTCCCAAGAGGACTACTCCATGATCATCGTGGAATTCGACGAGAACATTCGGGTGCCCGAAGCCCTTCAAAAGGTCAAGGATGAGGTGGATTCGGAAACCGCCGGGGAGGATTGGCCCACCTTCAATGGGGCCAAGGTCGAACCCAATGTGTTCGACCTCAGCCTTTCCGAGGAAATGCCCATTCTCAATGTCAACATCTCCGGGGACTACCCGGTGGAGCGGCTCAAGAGCTTCGGGGAATATCTGGAGGATGAGATTGAGGGGCTCTTGGAAATCAAACAGGTGGATATCCGCGGGGCCCAAGAGAAGGAAGTTGAGGTTGCCGTGGACATTTATAAGATGATGGCGGCCAAGGTGAGTTTTGACGACATCATCTCGGCCATCAACAACGGCAACATTACGATCTCGGCGGGCAACCTGGTGGCCAGCGGGCAGCGCAGGACCATCAGGGTGATCGGGGAAATCCAAGAGCCCCGGGACCTGGAGCACTTCGTGGTCAAGTCCGAGGACGGAAAATCCATCTACCTCAGGGACATTGCCCAGGTCAGCTTCAAGGATGAAGACAGGACCACCTATGCCCGGGAGTTCGGGGAACCTGTGGTCATGTTGGATGTAAAGAAACGTTCCGGCAAGAACATGGTGGATGCCGCTGAGAAAGTCCGGGCCATAGTGGAGGATGCCGTGGAAAACGTGTTTCCCCAGGACCTGAAGGTGAGCATTTCCAACGACCAGTCCTCCACGACCGTTGGGATGGTTGACGATTTGATGAACAACATCATCTTTGGTATCATCCTGGTGGTAACCGTGTTGATGTTTTTCCTGGGATTCAAGAACGCCCTTTTCGTGGGCTTTGCCATTCCGCTTTCCATGTTCATGGCATTGATGATCTTGAACGGCCTGGGATATACCATGAACACCATGATCCTCTTTGGCCTGATCATGGGCCTGGGGATGTTGGTGGACAACGGGATCGTGGTTGTGGAAAATGTGTACCGCCTGATGGAGGAGGAAGGGATGTCCAGGATCCAGGCCTCCAAACAGGGGATTGGGGAGATTGCCTTCCCCATCATCATCTCGACCCTGACCACCGTGGCCGCTTTCGTGCCCCTGGGCCTCTGGCCGGGCATCATGGGGGAGTTCATGAAATATTTTCCGATCACCCTTTCCATAGTTTTGGGTTCTTCCCTCTTTGTGGCGATCTTTTTCAACTCGGTACTGATATCCCGCTTGATGACCGCCGAGGATAAGGAAATGCCGCTCAAGAACATCATCCTCATTACCCTCATCCTTTCGGTAACAGGCCTGTTGATCATTTTCTTTGGGGGAAGCTTTCGAAGCCTTGGGACCATCATGCTGTTCACGGCCCTCATGCTTTGGGCCTATCGCCTGTTTTTAAGGGGCTGGGCAAACCACTTCCAATACCATGGACTGCCCAAATGGGAGCGCTTCTACGAAAGGCTGCTTCGATGGGCGCTCCACAGAAGAAGGCCGATCTATATCTCCCTGGCCACCCTCGGGCTCCTGATACTCTCCTTCATGGCCTTTGGCGCCTCCCTGGGAAGCCAAAGGACCAAGGTGGAATTCTTTCCCGACAACATTCCCAATCAGGTCATCGTCTATATCGAATATCCTGAGGGAACGGATATTGAAAAGACCAATGCGATCACCAAGGAGATCGAACAACGCGTCTACGGCATCATCAATTCAGAGGCCTATATGGACGGGGATTATAATTTCTTGACCGAAAGTGCGGTATCCCAAGTGGGGGAAGGCGCCGGAAACCCTTTTACCGATGGGGGTTCCGCGGCCGAAATGCCCCATAGGGGAAAGATCACGGCCACCATGAGAGAATTCAAATACCGGGAAGGTGCGGATTCAAGGGAGCTTTTGCGCAAGGTCCAGGAGTCTCTCAAGGATATTTATCCCGGGGTGGCCATTTCCGTGGAAAAAGATATGGCCGGTCCCCCGGTGGGCTATCCCATCAACATCGAACTGGAGGGGGACGATTATACCGAATTGATCGCCACTGCAGAGAATATGAGGAACTTCATCAATTCCAGGAACATTCCCGGCATTGACGAAATCAAGATCGATGTGAACAAGTCCAAACCCTCCATGTTGGTCGAGGTTGACCGAAAAAAGGCCGGGGAACTCGGGGTGGCCACCGGACAGATCGGACAACAGCTCAGAAATTCCATCTTTGGGGCCAAGGCCGGCATATATAAGGAAAGTGGCGAAGACTATGACATCTATGTCAGGTTCCGGGAAGGGGACCGCTACAACACCTCCGCCCTGTTCAACCAGCGGATCACCTTCAGGGATGCCTCTTCGGGTCAAATCCGGGAAGTGCCCATCTCCGCAGTGGCCGAACGATCGAACTCCACAGGCTTTTCGGCCATCAAGCACCGGGATGCCCAAAGGGTTGTCACCGTGTATTCCGCCTTGGCCCCCGGATATACCGATGCCACGGCCATCGTGGGCAAGATCCAGAAAGAAATGAAGGATTTCGAGGGACTTCCCAATGGGATCAAAATCGATTATACCGGGCAGATCGAGGAACAGAACAAGCAGATGAATTTTTTGATGACGGCCTTCTTTTCCGGATTGGGACTCATCTTTTTTATCTTAATCTTCCAGTTCAATTCCTTCTCCAAATCCATTATCATCATGTTGGCCATCACCCTGAGCCTTATCGGGGTGTTCGGGGGCATGGTCATCACGGGCAGTCCCTTTGTGATCATGATGACCATGATGGGCATCATCGCCCTGGCCGGAATCGTGGTGAACAATGGAGTGGTACTCTTGGACTACACGCAGTTGTTAATCGACAGGATCAAAGATCGAATGGGCCTGGAGGACCATGAGTTGTTGCCCCAGGAGGATTTCACCGAAGCCGTGGTCAAAGGGGGAAAATCCAGGTTGAGACCGGTATTGCTGACCGCGATCACCACGGTTTTGGGATTGATTCCCTTGGCCATTGGCCTGAACATCAATTTCTTCACCCTTTTGTCAGAGTTCAATCCCCATATCTATATGGGAGGGGACAACGTCATCTTTTGGGGTCCTTTGGCCTGGACGGTGATCTATGGATTGGTGGTGGCCACCTTCCTCACCCTGATCGTGGTCCCCGCGCTCTTCAGTTTGGTGTACCGGTTGAAATTGCGGCTTCACAATAGGGGGGCAAAATCCAAAGGGCCCAAAAAGGAACGGGAAGAGTCCGTCTTGGTTTAAAGCAATACAAAAGCCCCGATCTTGGACGGGGCTTTTTTATGTTTCAAAGGTGCTTTGAATTCAATTGTGGTTGGTGACCCGGCCTGTTTTGTTCCACTCTTTGACCTGTACGATCAGGTTTGCGGCATAATCCACTTCGCTCAGATTGTCCATGCGCCAAAAGAACCACTTGCCGGTCTTGGTTCCGTTCTCATAGGTCCCGCTGGCAATCTTGGTTCCCTTTTCGTCGAACATCACCCAATCCCCGTGCAACTTTCCATTCAAAAAATATCCGGTTTGGGACACTTCCCCATTGTCGTGGAAGTAGGTGGCCTTTAACAGCTCTCCCACCATTTCAAAACTGGGTTCCGGCTTTTGGGAAAACACGGACACAGAGACCATCAAGGTCAATAAAAAAAGTGCTTTCTTCATAACTGTCAATTTCAAGGGGTTCGGTATTGCCCAAAGGCATCTACCCAAAGGTACCCAATTTTTGTCTCAAAGTAACGTTTAGGAAACATTATATTTACATTAACTTAACTTTAGAAACGTATTCAATTGTTATTTAGTGTATTGACCGATACCAAATTGTAACCAAAATCGATAAAATGAGGCCTTTCGGCAGAGATTCCCTGGGAGATAAATTCCGTTTTTGCACCGGGAAATATCCCCTTTACCATTAAATTTGCCCTTTTTAGAGCGAACGTTATGTACAGAACGAATACTTGTGGGGAATTGAGGGCGGCCCATACGGGGAGCACGGTAATGCTGAGCGGTTGGGTGCACCGGCTGAGGGACAAGGGCTTTGTGGTCTGGGTGGACCTGCGGGACCGGTATGGGGTCACCCAATTGGTCTTCGACCAGGATCGCAGCCCAAAACAACTGCTGGAACAGGCCAGGGAACTGGGACGGGAAACCGTGATCCAAGTAAGCGGCGAGGTGATCGAAAGGGCCTCGAAGAACCCAAACCTCCCAACAGGGGAAATCGAGCTGTTGGTCACCGAACTCAGCGTGCTCAACGAATCCCTTGTCCCCCCGTTCACCATGGAGGACCAAACCGATGGCGGGGAGGATATCCGGATGAAATACCGCTATCTGGACCTGAGGCGCAATCCGGTAAAGGACAAATTGATCTTTAGGCACCGGGTGGCCCTGGAAGTCCGTAAATACCTTTCCGATCAAGGCTTTATCGAGGTCGAGACCCCCTACCTGATCAAATCCACCCCAGAGGGGGCCAGGGATTTTTTGGTGCCCAGCCGGATGAATCCCGGTCAATTCTATGCCCTTCCACAGTCCCCTCAGACCTTTAAGCAATTGCTCATGGTCGGGGGCATGGACAAATACTATCAGATCGTCAAATGCTTCAGGGACGAGGACCTTCGGGCGGACCGCCAACCGGAGTTCACCCAGATTGATTGCGAAATGGCCTTTGTGGAACAGGAGGACATTCTGAACTGTTTTGAGGGCCTGACCAGACATTTGCTCCAAGAGATCCATGGGATCGATCCGGGCGCATTTCCCAGAATGACCTATGACGAGGCCATGGCCCGCTTTGGGAACGACAAACCCGATATCCGCTTTGGAATGGAATTCGCGGAATTGAACGCCTTGGCCCAACACCGGGACTTTTCGGTATTCAATTCGGCCGAACTGGTGGTGGGGATCGCCGTTCCCGGTGCCGGGGACTATACCCGCAAAGAACTGGACGCCTTGGTGGACTGGGTCAAACGCCCCCAGGTGGGGGCCAAGGGTATGGTCCATGTCAAATGCAATCCCGATGGCAGCTATAAATCCACGGTGGACAAGTTCTACGGCCAGGAGGACCTCGCCCGTTGGGCCGAGGCCTGTGGGGCCAAACCGGGGGACCTGATCTGTGTGCTTTCCGGGGGGACCGGGGAGACCCGGGCCCAACTCTCCGCCCTGCGCATGGAATTGGCGGGCAGGTTGGGCTTGCGCAAGCCCGATGAGTTCGCCCCCCTGTGGGTGGTGGATTTCCCCTTGTTGGAACTGGACGAAGAAAGCGGAAGGTACCACGCCATGCACCACCCCTTCACCGCGCCCACCGACGAGTGGGTGGACCGGTTCCCCGAGGCCCCGGCCGAGGCGCTCGCCCAGGACGTCCTCCATCCGCAGCAGCTTCTCGGTCTCGCCCTCGAGCAGGCGGCCCACCGGGATACCGGTCCAGGCGCCCACCACCTCGGCCACCTCGTCGGCCGAGACCCGGTCGGCGATCATCGGGGCCTCGGCGGACTGCTGCGCCTCGGCCTGCTCGGCCTCGCGGATCTCCCGTTCCACCCCGGGGATCTCCCCGTAGAGCAAGCGGGAGGC
>CALDPL010000200.1 GCA_937911965.1 uncultured Allomuricauda sp.
CGTTGTCCACGTCCACTCCAAGTTCCTTTGAGGGCAGGTCCACAATATGTCCAAAACTCGACTCCACCTGAAAGTCCTTTCCGAGAAACTTCTCAATGGTCTTTGCCTTTGCAGGGGACTCCACAATTACTAAATTCTTTGGCATGCATTGGTTTTTGTGTCCACAAAAGTATATGAATTTTTCGATTTTGGTTTTTTGACGGGTCCAATACAGGGAAATGTACCCATAAAGCGAGTTTGGGATTGCAGCACAAAACCTCGATCCGAATAAACCGATCGAACCAATTGGATAGTAAAGCCCGAAAAATTCAAAAGGCTTGGATGGCTTGAACTCCGCTGAGGTCTCCCCTACATAGGCCCCGTTGCTGGACAAGTCCAATTTGAGAAATCCGGCATCCCCACTCAAATCGATTTTCCACTGGTCCACCCAAAAGGTATTGGGGGTAAGGGCCGATTCAAATTAATAGATCAGGTTCTTCTGGTCCGACACCATCCTTAAGCGGGTCGTGGAAAGGTTGGAATAGCCTACGATCTCAAAGCCGTGGGGCACGGAACAATTGCGGATCACACTAAGGACGCTGGCCACGGCACCCGGGTATCGTCGGTCCGGGGGATGGCATTGATAAAGAAGGAGGCATATACAAAGCGGAAACAGCCTCGGCGACCGTGGCAAAACTATCGAGTACTTACTGGGCCCATAGGAACATGGCCATGCCCTTTACATCGTCATCCCGCTCAAAAGGGGGATATTCCGATTCCACCAACCACAGCATATTGTTCACGACCTTATTCAGAAATATATTGGTAAAGGTGGAAATTGGAAACCTTAATCAAGGCCCAATCATTTTCGGCACTTGCCTTTCATTTCCAATCCTCCCGTTCATCGCCCTGAAAAATTGGCGGGCATCTACAAAAGTAATTCGGATTATCCCATAAAATGATTCGAATTGTCCCAGGGTTTTTTAGAAAAATGCCCAAACTTTGAACTTTGAATCAATGCCATTGTCCCAAACAGCTTGGGATTCCTTAATAAAATGCCCCAGAACTTCGATTAAAGGACCAAAAATGCGATTAAAATTAACAGAACGGGGTTCTGTGGACCTAATCATTTTCATTCTAGGATATATTGGTTCCCCAGCAGGAAAGGGGCCTTACGGGCTTTATTGTCAATTCATCATAGTAAAACCGTGGTCCCAAAAAATGTACGGCAGGTACATTTTTGGACAATCAACATTTACAGTTGCCAAAAAATAATCCAGGTTAGACAACTTTTACTCCTTCTGAGATAACTATTTAAAAATAAGAGCCCATAACTTAGCGATTCAACACTATGGGAAATCAATGGATATGGACATAAAGATCAAGAACGATGAAAAATCCACTAAAAACACGCTATGTGATCTTTAAACTAAAAGACGATATCCTCCAGGTCAAATTCAGAAAAACGGAATTGGTGGACCTCGAAATGGCCAGGGAAATAGTCGATTACAGGATGGAATTTCAAGGTGATAGGCCCATGGCCATCCTCTGTGATGCCCGAAAGATCACGCATGTAGACGGCAAGGCCAGAAATCACTTCGGCACCGAAGGCTCTTTGTTGATAATCGCCTTAGCGATTCTGGTTAAGCCCGGAAACACCATGGTCCTGGCCAAATACTATATGGAACGCTACATCAATGAATTTAACGTTAGTGCCCATATCGAAAAATCTGCGGCAAAAGAATTTTTGAACAATGAGATATCCAATCGCAATACTATGAATGATTGACATAAACCCCCATTGCAGATTTAGTGGTAGGGATTTAATTTAAGGAACAAGGCCATGGCATCAAAAGACAACACGGATATGGAAACCATCATCGAAATACTCCTAAAGATGGCCTTGGGGAATTTTGACCACAGTTTACTTGTTCCCAAAAAAAATGACGAGACCGCTTCCTTGATGACCGCGGTCAATATCCTGATGGAAGAACTCAGATCATCGCCCACTCATTCCAACTTTGCCCCGGACGATAAGGACATGGAACCAAATGCCCTCATGTTCTTTAGCTTTGATGGTCAAGGCAAAATTATGGGCATCAATTCCCCTATTTGCACCAACCTGGACAAAATCAGGGAAAAGCTCCTGAACAAACCCTTTGTCGGGCTATTGTCCAATAGCTCCCAAACAAAATTGGAACAAACCTTGGAACACCTTTCCCAAAGCGATTGTCCCGACACAATCAAAATCTTACTCGATTTTAAAGGCAACAATAAACCGGTACATCCCAAATATTGTACCCTGGCCAGGTTCGAAAATCCCATGCATATACTTTTGGTGACCCAATATGATGCCGTTTTCCTGGAGCAAAAGTCCAAAAAACCAAAATACAAGTTGAACTACTGGGACAAACAAGTAATCATCAAAGTAAGGGAACACCTAATGAGCAATCTTGAGGGTCGAAGGCCCACCATAAAGGAATTGGCAAAAATAACCCCGTTCAATGAACAAAAATTAAAGTCCGGATTCAAAATTGTTTATGGGGATTCCATAGCCTCCTATTACAACAAGAGAAAACTTAGAAAGACAAAAGCCCTAATCGAAAAGACTGAAATTCCCATAAAGACGATCATACTCGATATGGGGTATCAGAGCGTCACCCAGTTCTACAACGTTTTCAAGGCTGAATACGGAATGCCTCCTGCACAATATAGAAAGTATAAAAAAACACCCAAATACTTCCATTTCAATAACTTTTAATTCAATAAAAAGAATTTATTTCTCTTTTTGATGTGGATCTTTATCATATAAAAATCAACAAAATGGAACTATTTAAAATGTATATGTGGCACAATCACCAACCCTCACCTTTTTCCCAAGGATCCAACTTATTGAATATCCGGAAATCCATCCATAGGGTAACTGGGTCGAGAATCTGGATCGACTATTCCTCCCCAATTTTCCGAAAAACAAAACTCCAATACAGGATACCCTGTAAAGGCCTACAATATCATGATACTCATACAAAGGGAAAACCTATCGCCTTGTATTGAAGTTTAGTAAGTATAGGTGCAACCTTAAATTCAACAATTATGAAATTGAGAATTTTAAAAGCGGTGATACCCATGAGCGTTCTCATGCTTGCTGTTGTAGGTGCATTTGCCACAAAGGCAAATAACACCTATAGAACTGCATATTACGAGGACCCTATCCTAGGTATACAATCCGTGACAGTTAGTGATGATTGTTTGCCAAATGGCAATGACCCATGTATGGTCAAGGGTACCCACCA
Source organism: uncultured Allomuricauda sp. (assembly GCA_937911965.1). Taxonomy (GTDB): domain Bacteria; phylum Bacteroidota; class Bacteroidia; order Flavobacteriales; family Flavobacteriaceae; genus Flagellimonas. Next base: position 3,273 of record CALDPL010000200.1, read on the forward strand.
AGTGTATGCGGAAATCACTTTGGATACACCCTTGGGCAAAAACTAATTTTGGACTATGTCGGTTGGTTTTGAAAAAAAGGTGCCTTTTTACAGGCACCTTTTTGGCTAAATTCAAAAAAACAAACTAACATGAAAACAAAAAAAAATCTTACTCCCTTCTATAGGCCGAGTCCATTTTTAAAATCGGTACGTTAAAAAAGTCCATTTTTAAATTTGGTTATTTAACCTTTTAGGAAATCCTCTATCTTTTTAAGACACAACATCCAATGACCCATGGATTCTTGAAACTTATTTTTGCTCAAGCCTGTTTCAATTTCCTTTTTTAAAT
>CALDPL010000201.1 GCA_937911965.1 uncultured Allomuricauda sp.
GACCAACTTGGAGGAACGGGACGTGCTGTTCATCGATGAGATCCACCGCCTGAGTCCGGTGGTGGAGGAATACCTCTATTCGGCCATGGAGGACTACAAGATCGACATCATGATCGAGTCCGGGCCCAATGCCAGGACCGTACAGATCAATCTGAGCCCCTTTACCCTGATCGGGGCCACTACCCGTTCGGGGCTGCTCACCGCTCCCATGAGGGCCCGTTTTGGGATTCAGAGCCGTCTGGAATACTACGACATAGAATTGCTCTCCACCATTGTGGAACGCTCCGCGGACATCCTCAAAGTGCCCATCAGCCAAGAAGCGGCCATTGAGATCGCGGGCCGCAGCAGGGGCACCCCCCGAATCTGCAATGCCCTTCTGAGAAGGGTCAGGGACTTTGCCCAGATCAAGGGCGATGGAAAGATCGACCTGTGGATTTCCCAATTCGGGCTGAAGGCCCTCAACGTGGATGCCCATGGCCTGGATGAAATGGACAACAAGCTGTTGACCACCCTGATCGACAAGTTCAAGGGGGGGCCCGTGGGCATTGGTACCCTGGCCACGGCGGTCTCTGAGAGTGCAGAGACCCTGGAAGAGGTCTATGAGCCCTTTTTGATCCAACAGGGATTCCTTATGCGTACCCCCAGGGGAAGGGAGGCCACCGAATTGGCCTACCGGCATTTGGGCAGGACCAAGGGAGGCTCACAGGGCGAACTGTTCTAGGGGTTCCAAGCTTTTTTTTGTTTTATCCGTTTTTAGATGAATCCCAAAGCCAAACATACCGATATGATCAAGGCCGAGGCCAAACGGCTCGGGTTTATGTCCTGCGGGGTTTCCAGGGCAGGCTTCCTGGAAGAGGAGGCCCCGCGGCTGGAACGATGGCTCAACAATGACATGAACGGGGAGATGGGATATATGGAGAACCATTTTGACAAGCGTTTGGATCCGACCAAATTGGTGGAGGGGGCCAAATCGGTCGTATCCCTGCTGATGAACTATTTCCCTTCCCAGAGCCAGGGTGGGGGAACTTATAAGATTTCAAAGTATGCCTATGGCACGGACTATCACTTTGTGATCAAGGACCGGCTCAAAAGCCTGATGAATTTTATACAGGAGGAGATCGGTGAGGTGGGGGGAAGGGTCTTTGTGGATTCGGCCCCGGTCTTGGACAAGGCCTGGGCGGCCCGTTCCGGTTTGGGCTGGGTGGGCAAGCATTCCAATCTGTTGACCCGGCAAGTGGGCTCCTTTTACTTTATCGCCGAACTGATCTTGGACCTGGACCTGGAATACGATTCCCCGACCACCGATCACTGCGGCAGTTGCACCGCCTGTATCGATGCCTGCCCCACCGGGGCCATAGTGGAACCCTATGTGGTGGATGGCAGCAAGTGCATTTCCTATCTGACCATAGAGCTCAAAAAGGAGATTCCCGGGGAATTCCAGGGCAAAATGGACGATTGGGTCTTCGGTTGTGATGTCTGCCAGGATGTCTGTCCCTGGAACCGCTTCTCCAAGCCCCATCGGGAACCCCTTTTCGATCCCAATCCCGAACTGCTCTCCCTGTCAAAAGGGGAGTGGGAGGAACTCACCGAAGAGGTGTTTGGGAAACTGTTCAAAAAATCAGCGGTTAAACGCACCAAGTATTCGGGGCTCACCAGAAATATCGGCTTTGCCAAGGAATGAGGGAATGCATTGGTTTCGAGGCAAGGGGGCTGCAATTCCCCAATAAGGGGTCGGGACAGCTGGCGGGAGTTCTTGATTTCTGGAATGCAATTTCACAATGACCTTCATGGACTTTGGGCTTTACCACAATGGAAAAGGAGTGGGAAAAGTTGATTCCCCTTTTGTAAGTGTAAAAAAAACAATAAATTTTGGACGGCATGGAATGGAATTCCTTTCCTTGACAAAATTGCAGGCTCCGACCCATCCAAAAAAGTGTGGAATGCGCTACCTTTGTCAGTTCATTAGTCCAGTATATGAGCAAGGAAAAACAAAGACGTGAAGCACTGCTTTACCACGCAAAACCCCAACCGGGAAAGATTGAAATCGTACCGACCAAACCCTATGCAACACAAAGAGACCTGGCCCTTGCCTACTCCCCGGGAGTGGCCGAGCCCTGCCTGGAGATTGCCAAGAACAGGGAGGACGTCTATAAATATACCGCCAAGGGAAACATAGTGGCCGTGATCTCCAATGGGACCGCGGTTTTGGGCCTGGGCAATATTGGGCCCGAGGCCTCAAAACCGGTCATGGAGGGAAAGAGCCTTCTGTTCAAGATCTTCGCGGACATCGACGGCATGGACATCGAGCTGGACACCACCGATGTGGAAAAATTCATAGAGACCGTCAAGATCATAGCTCCCACCTTTGGGGGGATCAACCTGGAGGACATCAAGGCCCCGGAGGCCTTTGAGATCGAAAGGAGGCTCAAGGAAGAACTCGACATCCCGGTGATGCACGACGACCAGCACGGGACGGCCATCATTTCAGCGGCGGCCCTGTTGAACGCCCTGGAACTGGCCGGCAAGAAGATTGAAGAGGTAAAGATCGTGGTCAGTGGGGCAGGGGCCGCTGCGGTTTCCTGTGCCCGTTTGTACAAGGCCTTCGGGGCCAAGGCCCAAAACATGGTGATGTTGGACAGCAAAGGGGTGATCCGGGCCGATCGGGAGAACCTGTCCGAGGAGAAAAAAGAGTTCTCGACCCAGCGCAAGATCGATACCCTGGAAGAGGCCATGCAAGGGGCCGATGTCTTTATTGGCCTTTCCATCGCCAACGTGGTGACCCCCAACATGCTGCTTTCCATGGCCAAGGACCCCATAGTCTTCGCCATGGCCAATCCAAATCCCGAAATCGAGTACGACCTGGCCTGCAAGACCCGGAAGGACATCATCATGGCCACCGGCAGGTCCGACCATCCCAACCAGGTGAACAATGTATTGGGCTTTCCCTTTATATTCAGGGGAGCCTTGGATGTACGGGCCACCAAGATCAATGAGGAAATGAAG
>CALDPL010000202.1 GCA_937911965.1 uncultured Allomuricauda sp.
CATCGGCTACGCCCGGGCCTGGCCGCTGCTGGTCACCGGCGTGCTCGAGCCGCTGCTGTACCTGCTGTCGATCGGCATCGGCGGTGTCGAGATCACCCGGGACGGCCAGCTTGTCGAGGGATATGACGAAACGCCGGTAGTGGAGCATATGAAGGGGCAGGAGATCCGCATCGGCATCGATATCGGCATCGGGCGCGGTCGCGCCACCGTTTGGACCTGCGACCTGACGCACGGCTATATCGACATCAACGCGGACTACCGGAGCTGAAGCGGCCGTCCGCCTTCTTTCTGGCTATGGCTCGACACCATGCGGTTGGAAACCGATCGGCTGATTCTGCGGCCGCCCGTTCCGGCGGATGCCCCATAGAGCTGGTCATAACCTCCTTGGATCCATCCCAATTTGGGCAGGTCCAGAATGATTCCCCCTCCAAAAATTGGGGACTCATTGCCTTCAAATCTTGTCCTTGCCAAGGGAAGGAGCCGACCATCCTCCAAAAGGCCCGAAGAGTTCTTGAACTCATGGGCGAATTGGATGTGTCCCAAAAAGGTCTTTTGGTTAAGATCGGTCAGGGATTTGCCCGACTTGATATTGTAATCCACCAAATTTTGAGCGAACACCCCTATGTCAAATTTTCCCAGGCTCAAGTTGAGTCCGGGCTGTAGGGAAATGATGGAATTCTGGGAAGCCTCGTTCAGGACGGGGTCGTCCTCCAGGGCAATGGCGCGGCTGGGATCAAAACTGCTCACATAATAGGGAATATTTACCCCAAAGGTCAAACTGCTTTTCTTGCCGAGCTTGATTCCGTGGGAATAGTTGGCCATGACTCCCAGGTTGGAGATCACTCCTTCCTGTTGGTTGTAGAGGCTGAAACCCATGCCGATCATGTCGTTGATCCTTCCGCCGTAGCTCAGAAAATAGTTCTGTCTGTTGTTGTCAAAATCCGCACTTTCGCTTCTGTGGAACAGATTGACATAAGTTTTGTCCTCCCTGACCGAAGAAAAGGTGGGATTGATCAAAAACCTGTTGAACTTCAAAAGGTTTTGAAAGGGAACATTATAGTTCACATAGGGATTTCCTTCCTGTGCCAGGGATTTGGGGCCCATCGCCAGGCAAAGGGCCAGCAGGCAAAAAAACCGTAAACCGTTAGATAGGGGAAATTCTCTGGGGAACAAGGGTAATTTCATATCCATAGCCGAATGGGATTTGTAGGTTAGGGCACCTGATTGGGTCAGGCGTGTATTTTTTGTTCGGTCTCATTAGCAAGATTTGGGAACTTGTAAGAGTTATATGACTTATGTTACTGTAATATTACGGATTATCTCGGCCAAACTCCAATTTTTTCGTTGAATGGCATGGCCGCAATTTTAAATAACGGAATTGGGGCTAAAAAATTGGCTTCAAAACCAAAAAAAACGAAGTTTGTCCAGATTTCAATTCGAAGGCCCACATGTCGAAAAACCTGATCGTAGTCCCCTATTCAAATGCCCATAAAAATGCGTTCAAGAGCTTGAACGAGGCTTGGATAGTCCAGTACTTCAAAATGGAGGAAATGGACCATAGGTCCCTGGGCAATCCCCAGGAATACATCCTGGACCCGGGCGGCTATATCGCCGTGGCCCTGTTGGACGGGGAGGCGGTCGGGGTCTGTGCCCTGATACCCTGTCATTTGGAAGGCTATGACTTTGAACTCGCCAAGATGGGGGTTCGGGAAAACCTTCGTGGAATGGGAATCGGCAAGACCCTGGTCCTTCACATAATCGAAAAGGCGAGATCCCTGGGCGCCAAGAAACTTTTTTTGGAAAGCAACCGCGTACTGGGACCTGCCCTTTCCCTGTACCGGAGGTTGGGTTTCGTGGAGGTGGATGGCATGCCCTCCCCCTACCGGCGAAGTGACATCCAAATGGAATTGGACCTTTTTAGGGACCGGGATTGAATTCCAACCTTGGTCTGCCAGGCCCCCTTTCAACTTTTTTTTGCCCAATCCCCTGAATTTGAAGTCGCTCTTGTTCCATATTTCGCAAAAAATCGGTACCTTGATGCTGCTCAACCAAAAACTTCCAGTCATGGGAACAGTAAAAAGACTGAACAAATGGGCCAACGCCCATACCTATTACCCCTTGGATCTGTTAAGGGTCGCCCTGGGGATTTTTCTATTTGTGAAGGGCGTGGAATTCATGGCCAATTATCCGGAAATGGCGGAAATGGCCAGGCCCTTCGAGGACATTCCCGGGGGAATGATCATCCTTCACTATGTGGCACCCGCCCATTTTGTGGGTGGAATCTTGATCGTAGTGGGGCTTCTGACCCGCTGGGCGGCCATAGCCCAATTGCCGATCCTGATCGGGGCGGTACTGATCAACTTTTTGGGAAGCATGCACTTTCCCAATCTGATCATGGCCATTTTGGTGCTGATCGGCTGTCTGTTTTTCATGGCCTATGGTTCCGGCAAGCACTCTGTGGACTATTACCTTAAAATGCAAAAGTAAATCCGGGCGTACGCCTGTTGTTCTCCTTCCCCGCCCGGTCCGTGGGCTTTCAATAATTGACCGTGATCAAGGTCTGTATCCCAAATAGATGGGATCCATTTTTGGACCCTAGGCCGGGACGACTCCAAAGCTCCCATGGGCGGCATACCAAAAATGGGGGTTCTTGGAATCCCCTATATGTGATATCCGCCATAACCATAGATTATATTGATGATTTTTATTATTTTTATCATCAAATTCTATGTTAATATGACCATTACCCAACTTCAATACGTACTGGCCGTGGCGGAACACAAAAACTTCACCCTGGCCGCCGAAAAAAGTTTTGTCACCCAACCGACCCTGAGCATGCAAGTCCAAAAATTGGAGGAGGAGTTGGGAATCCTGATCTTTGACCGCGGAAAGAAGCCCATTGCCATTACCGAGGTAGGCAAAAAGATCGTGGCCCAGGCCAAGAACATTGTGGCGGAAGCGGATCGGATCAAGGATATCGTGGACCAGGACAAAGGATATATCGGCGGGGACTTTACCCTGGGGATCATCCCCACGGTGATGCCCACCCTGCTTCCCATGTTCCTTAGCGCCTTTATCAAGAAATACCCCAAGGTGAACCTGGTCATCAAGGAGCAGTCCACCGACGGCCTGATCAAAAATATTCTGGATGGGCATTTGGATGCGGGCATAGCGGCCACCCCCTTGGAAATTGAGTTTATCAAGGAACGCCCCCTGTACTACGAGCCCTTCGTGGGCTACGTCCCCCGGAACCATCGCCTGGCCCTGGTGGAAGAACTGAGCTCGGACCATCTGGAGGTCAACGATATCCTTTTGCTACAGGATGGACATTGTTTCAGGGAAGGGGTCATCAACCTCTGCAAGACTTCGGGAAATACCCGGGTGGAACAGTTCAAGATAGAGAGTGGAAGCTTCGAGACCCTGGTGGGCCTGGCCGATGAAGGGATGGGCATGACCCTGTTGCCCTACCTGAACAGCCTGTACTTGGACGAGGGAAAAAAACAAAACCTCAAACCGTTCAAAAAACCATCCCCTGCCCGGGAAATCAGCATGATATACCACAAAAGCGAGTTGAAAATCCAAATAACCGAGGCCCTAAGGGAAGTGATCTCAGGTATCGTCAGGGGGGCCATTGCCTTCCAGGACGTCAAGATCATAAGTCCCTTGGCCAGTGCCTAAAAAGCAAAAGGGCCGCAAAATTGCGGCCCATACATTTTAAATCTTCAATAATCCCAGGGTGGGTTCCAATTCCGGCTTGTCCACGATATAGGACTTTAACCAGATTTTAAGTTCTTCAATTTCACTAGGCAATAACCTTGAAACAGCTTTCTTCAATTCCTTGGTGAAGAGTTTTACGTCAAAACTTACCTTCTGCAGGATGGTCTTGGTGTATTCCAACATTGCTCTTTGCATAGAAATTTGTTTAATTTGGATTTGTGGTACTGCATCTAAATTAGGCAAAAAACCCCTTTGTAAAACCAAAAATCCAGTTAAAAATTAAATAACTTAGTCCCGAACCTTACAAACCGATCAAAATGATGGCTCCATTCAAAGGACAATTTAAATTATTAATCCTCAATTCCTTATTGTTTTCATTCCTGTTCAGCTCCTGTTCCACGGTGCGAAAGACCCTGGACGGACGTATGGAAAACAGGGCCATGGAAAACTCATTCCATGGACTGGTAGTAGTAAACGCAAAAACGGATAAAGTATTATATAGCGTCAATGGAGATCGCTATTTTACCCCGGCGAGCAACACCAAGATCTTCACCACCTACGCGAGCATCAAGATGCTCCCCAAACATATTCCCAGCCTAAAATATGCCATTTCGGGGGACACCCTCTACATCGAGGGCACCGGGGACCCAAGTTGGATGCATCCCAATTTAAGGGACAGTACGGCAATTGAATGGCTCAGGCAACAATCGAACATTGCCCTGTACAGCGGAAACACCGAGGACCTCAGGTTTGGACCGGGATGGGCCTGGGGGGATTACCAATACTATTATTCCCCGGAGCGGACGGCCCTTCCCCTTTATGGCAATGTGGTGACCCTTTCCAACGTGGGCGGCCTACAGGTCTCCCCCGAACTGTTCCGCGACAGTACCCTGGTCATGGAAAGCCGGGTCCGGAGGGAGGAGGACGAAAATCAATTTTATTTGTCCCCCAGGAGAAAGGATACCATAGAAACGCCCTTTATTACCAGTGAAAGGCTCACCGAACTGCTTTTGGAGGACATCCTTCAAAAGGATATTGTCACGGTCGATCACTTCCCCAAGGTTCCCAAACAGACCCTATATGGGATGGAAACGGACTCCATAATCAAACCCATGATGTTCAAAAGCGACAATCTGTTGGCCGAACAACTGATGATGGCCGCTTCCTCCACCCTATCGGATACCCTGGGGATTCACAGGGCCATTGATTATATGCTGGAACACCATTTGCAAGACCTGCCCCAAGAGCCCAGCTGGGTCGATGGGTCCGGACTGTCCCGTTTCAACCTCTTTACCCCGAATTCCATAGTGGCCATCCTCCAGAAATTGTACCGGGAGGTACCCGAGGAGCGCCTTTTTGACCTCTTCCCCATGAGGGGGCCCCACGGGTCGGTAAAGGAGTGGAAAGATCCGGAAACGGAGCCTTTCCTTTATGCCAAATCGGGTTCCTTGAGAAACAATTACAACCTCAGCGGTTACCTGAAGACCAAATCCGGCAAATTGCTCATCTTCAGTTTTATGAACAATCAATTCAGAACGCCATCATCCGAGATCAGAACTATGGTGTACAACACCCTGAAGGAGCTCTATTTCACCTATTGAAAGGGAATTGATCATTGCCCGGCAAAACTGGGTTGACAATCAAACGCTGGCCGCCAGGTTGAGATAATTGCGAAACGGGAGCATTTCCATATAGAGGGCCAGGACTTTTTCCCTGAAACCCTCCGATAGGGCATCCGCTCTGGGAAAACGGTGTTCCACCGCAAAGGTCTTGTTCTTGAGCAGTTCCAAATGTGGATGGTCCGCGAAATATCCTTTGGGGGGGCGGGTCAGTCTTTCATCCTTGTAAAACCCGCCGAAGGTCTTTTTAAAGGAAGGTTTGTCCATCAGCTCGACGAGCTCCTCCCCATTGTAGTCGATGCCCTGACGGATGCTTGCCAGGGTCCTTGGCCCCGGTCTCCAGAATCCCCCGGCGACCAAACAATTATCCACTCCAAGTTCGATATAGAAATCCGCTGAATTCGGCGCCTTGTCCAGCACGGCCCCAAAATGGTCCTTGTACACCGGTTTGAGCGGATGGTACATCAGGTTGTTGTTGATACGGTTGATTCCCCTTTTGCCGGGGGTCGAATAATAATTGTCGTGCAAGTGCGACAATTCCAGGTCCAGGCTGTCCAGCCAAAGCACAAAATCGTCCCGAATGGAACGGTACCATTTGCGATTGGCATCCATCCATTCCTTGTTGTTGTTGTCCCGGAGCTTTTCCAGGAAATCGAACATTTCATTGAAATCCATGGGCACGGTGAAATTCAACTAGAACCTGTTGTCCCCATCGATGAGATTACCCAGACCGCCGAGGATGCTCCCTTCCCCCTTGTCCTTTCCACCGCCCTTGGGTGCGGCGGCCCAGACCCTTTGGGCCAATCTGCTGAAGGGCAGGGATTGAATGTAAACAATGCCCGGGCCACGAAGGGTGGCGAAGAAGAGGCCCTCCCCTCCGAAAACGGTGTTTTTGATCCCTCCTACAAACTCGATATTGTAATCCACGGTATGGGAAAATCCCACGATACAGCCGGTATCCACCTTGAGCACTTCGCCAGGGGCCAGTACTTTTTTGGCCATGGTACCTCCGGCATGCACAAAGGCCAGACCATCCCCTTCCAACTTCTGCATGATAAAGCCTTCCCCTCCAAAGAGTCCCCTTCCCAGGCGTTTGGAAAACTCAATGCCCACGGACACCCCTTTGGCCGCACATAGAAAGGCGTCCTTTTGACAAATGAACTTCCCTCCCTTTTCGGACAGGTCGATGGGCAGGATCTTCCCCGGGTAGGGAGATGCAAAACTCACTTGCTTTTTGCCCTGCCCCACATTGAGAAATACGGTCATGAACAGGCTCTCACCGGTCAGCAGGCGTTTTCCCGCGGAAAAAAGTTTGCCCATGACCCCGGAATCCTGGTTGGAGCCATCCCCGAAGATGGTATCCATCTTTATATCGGTGTCCATCATCATAAAACTGCCTGCCTCTGCCACTACGGCCTCCTGTGGATCGAGTTCTATTTCCACATATTGCATTTCCTCTCCGTAAATGTGGTAGTCGATTTCGTGTGCGTTCATTTTTTAAGGATTTGTTTAATTGTATGTTGTTGCTTGTTTAAGTGATTGCAATGCCCTCGGGCCAAAGAGATGTCCCCTTCGATCCATAGGTTGGACATAGGCGGAATTTGTTACGATCGCGGACAAAAATTCCCGACCCTCCCACGATCAACCCTTAATTTTCAGGGACCACTCAAAATGAAAGGTGGACACCTCCACCCCTTCCCTGTTGACCCCTACGGATTTCATCCACAGGGTCTGCCCCTCTCCGGTTTCAATGGCTTTTTGGATGGCCTCCGCAATCAAGGCACCATCCTCACAGCTGAATTCGATACTTCCCGTTGCCTTTTTGGTAAAAATGGCCCGGTTCTGGGCAACCAACATGGAAATAGGCTTTCCACTTTTTTGGATCTCATTCATCACCATGGCCCCGGTACTGAGTTCGGCGGCCATTCCCTGTACGGCCCAAAACATAGATTTGAACGGATTTTGGTTCATCCATTTGTGGCGTACCGTGGTGACGGCCCTCTGCCGGTCAATATATTTAAGCCGTACCCCGCACCACCAGGCAGCGGGCAACTTAAAGAATGTAAAGGTGTTGATTTTACTGGGTGTCAGTGCCATATTCAAAGTTCAATGGCCTAAAATTAATTAAAAAATGGATAGGATAGTTTTGTTAAATCTATGTTAATTTAAAGTACTTTGTTTTGCATAGTACTGTCTTTTGGATATATATTTGCATCGTCAGCTAATGGGCAAGCCCCATTACAACCCAAAAATTCAAAAAAAATGGCGACAACATTGACCAAACATGAAAGAAACCTATCGGCGATCATCCATGCCTCCATGTTCGCCAAGTATTTTTTCCCATTTGGGAATTTCATCCTTCCCCTGATTTTATGGATGTCCAATAAAAAACAATACGCCTTTGTGGACTACAATGGGAAACAGGCCCTGAACTTTCAGATCAGCATCCTGCTTTACTCCATAGTTGCCGGACTCATATCCATACCCTTCTTTGTCGGGGCCCTGCCCCATATGTTAGATTGGGATTGGGGGGGATTCAGTAATCTGGAACACCTCAACTGGTGGGGATTCAAATATAGGTCCGATGGATTTCAATTGGGCCACTGGATCTGGCCCGTCGGGATTACGGGATTGGTCCAATTGGGATTGGGCCTGGTGAACATTGTCTTTAGCATCCTGGCCACCATACGGACCAGTGAAGGGGAGTATTTCAAGTATCCGTTCAGTATTGCATTCATCAAGTAATGCCCGGCCCTTGGGGCATCATCAACCTGCGAGGGCCTTTTATCAAAGTACCGGGAGTTCATTCATCAATCAAAAAACGAAAAGCAGTCAATCATCAAACATCGATCAAAAAAATTCCCACTCCCCTGTTCATGCAGGGGGGAGTGGATGGAAAATCCGCCAAAATGGATTTGTCGGATCAAATGCGAACAGTAAATTTAATAGACCGTGGAATTATGAACATAGAAAACACAAAGGCCCAGATGCGCAAAGGGGTTCTGGAATACTGCATCCTGTCCATTCTAAGGGACAAGGACAAGTATGCCTCTGAAATCCTGGAAGCCCTGAAGGATGCAAAAATGCTGGTGGTGGAAGGTACCATCTATCCCCTACTGACAAGGTTGAAGAATGCGGGATTGCTCAACTACCGTTGGGAGGAATCCACATCGGGCCCTCCGCGCAAATATTACGCCCTTACCGAAACAGGCCAACTGTTCCTAAAGGAACTCAATGGGACCTGGGAGGAATTGAGAAATGCAGTCAATCTGGTAACCAACAAGGATCAAAAAATGAACAAGACAGTAAATATTAATTTGGCAAATACGCTCTTCCACATAGACGATGATGCGTACGGCAAGCTGAGAAAGTACCTGGAATCCATAAAACGTTCGTTTTCCGGTACCAAGGGAAGCGAGGAAATCATAGCCGATATCGAGGCGAGGATCGCCGAGCTCTTTTTGGAAAAAATGGAGAGTGACCGGCAAGTGATCACCGTTAAGGAAGTGGATCAGGTCATCGATGTGATGGGCCAGCCCGAGGATTATATGGTGGACGAGGACATTTTTGAGGACGAGCCCAAAAGTGCCCATTCCGAGCCCAGGACAAAGGGCAAAAAATTGTACAGGGACGTGGACCAAAAATATATCGGAGGGGTCTGCGCCGGTCTGGAACACTATCTGGGGATCGATTCCCTTTGGATCAGGATCATATTCATCCTTTTGGCGGTCTTTACCTCAGGCTTTGGGTTCATCGCCTATATCCTGCTCTGGATCTTGGTACCGGAAGCGGTCACCACGGCCCAAAAATTGGATATGCGGGGGGAGCCCGTCAACATCAGCAATATAGAACGCAAAGTTAAAGAGGGGTTTGATGATGTTGCCGACAAGGTAAAAAGTGTTGACTACGAAAAAGTGGGCAACAGGGTCAAAAGCAGCTCCAAGACCTTTTTTGATGCGTTGGGGGACATCATCCTATTGATGTTCAAGGTAATCGGGAAATTGATCGGCATCGTATTGATCATCACGGCCGCCTCCTCCCTGATCGCCCTGTTCTTCGGACTGTTCACCGTAGGGGTATTCGATGCCGTGGAGTTTCCCGGTGTGGATTTCTATGAAATCGTCAACACCACCGGGGCCCCTGTCTGGGCGGTTTCCCTCCTGCTCTTCTTCGCCCTTGGGATCCCGTTCTTTTTCTTGCTCTATCTGGGGCTGAAGATTTTGGTGAACAACCTAAAATCCATAGGCAACATTGCCAAGTTCTCCCTGCTGGGCCTTTGGTTGATATCCATCGGACTGTTGTTTGCCCTTGGGGTCAGACAGGCCGCGGAATTCTCCCATACCGGCAGTGTCCACCAAGAGTTCGAAATGCCCATGGGCAATTCATCGGATACCCTGGTCATCAAGATGAGGGACCTCGGTTTGGATTATTCCGAAGATCGCGTGAGTTTTGGGTCCATGAGCCTGGTCTATGACCATAATGGAAAGAAGTTCCTGGTTGCGGATGAAGTGGACATCAAATTGAGGAAATCGGAAAATGGCCGGGTCTCCCTCTCCATCAGGAAGGAAGCCAGCGGAAACAATACCTTGGTTGCAAGGGAACGGGCCAAGAACATCGTTTTTGAACACAGTTTCCTGGGTTCTGAAATCATCCTGGATGAATACCTGAGCACCGATACCTCCAATAAGGCGAGGAACCAGGAAGTGACGGCCACCCTCCATGTTCCCGAAGGGAGGGCCCTGCGTTTTGAGGAATCCACAAAGTACCGTATCGGGCGTGGAATCAAAAATGATCAAAACTATTACAGGACCGGTTTGGTGGGCCACCTCTGGGTCATGGGCAAGGACGGGGAACTCAAATGCCAAGATTGTCCCAAGGACAAAAAATCAAGGGAAGAATCCACAAAGAGCAAGATCCACATCAATGAAGATGGGGTGGACATCGACATAAAGAACCATGAGGATTCCTTTGAGATGAAGATCGACCAAGATGGCATCAAGGTCAAAAGCGGGGAGAACAATCACAATTGAGTGCCGGAATTTGACAATTGGGTAAGCTTTAATACAATTTGGAAAGGGCAATCCCGATTTTTACGGAGCATTTGAAATTCATTCGACCCATCTAAATCAGTATCAATCAACAAACGCCTCCCCGGAGGCACAAAAAACAACAACCATGACAACATTGGCGCGTTTAGCAATCGCAGTATTATTGGCCCTGTTCGCATCCTCATGTATGCTGGATATGAACTTTGGCAACGGCAAGACCGGTAACGGAAAGGTCGTGGAGGAATCCCGAAATGTGACTGAGGATTTCACCCTGATCTCCGCCTCGGAAGGAATCGACGTATTCGTTACCCAAGGTCCGGAGTACGAAATCCGTGTGGAAGGGGATGAAAACATCATCGATCTGATCGGGACCGACATCAAGGATGGCAGGCTCAAGGTCCACGCCATCGAAAACATTGGTAGGGCCACCAAAATGGTCCATGTCTCCCTTCCCATGGTGGAATCCCTGGAAAGCTCCAGCGGGGCCGACCTCCTGGTACGCAATGTACTCGAGGCCGACAGGTTGGATCTCAAGGCCTCCAGTGGTTCTGACCTGAGGGTGGAAGTGGTCGCCAATGAAGTGACCGCCAAATCCAGTAGTGGGGCCGACCTTAAGGTATCGGGCCGTGCCGAAACCCTATATGCGGATGCCAGCAGTGGATCCGATATCGAGGCCCGGGGACTGGAAGTCAAAAATTGTACCGCCGAGGCCAGCAGCGGGGCCGATGTCTCCGTAAATGTTTCCGATTCCCTGTTCGCCGATGCCAGCAGCGGAGGGGACATCTCCTATTCCGGGGACCCCAATGTGGAGACCAATAAGTCGGTATCGGGCAGCGTGCACAAAGACTGAGGAAAGCAAAGTCCAAAAAGTTGGGGACCCTCCGTAATTTCGGGGGGTCCCTGCTTTTTAAAATAGGTATGAAACCCTATCTTCGCAGCTATAAACAATATACCAAATGCGGATAGAAATCAAAAAATACGTCCTTCAACTCGCCCATACCTTTACCATCTCCAGGGAGTCCAGGGACACCCAGGACAGCATGATCGTCTGCCTTTCCCACAAGGGCAAAACCGGGTATGGCGAGGCCACTGCCAACCTCTATTACAACTTTAGCGTGGAAAGCATGACCGCCGAGATCGAAGCGGCCAGAGCGGCGATCGAGGGCTATGACTTTGACCGTCCCGAGGAGTTCCACAAACACCTGGAGTCCCTCGGCCTGGGAAAATTCACCCTATGTGCCCTGGATCTTGCCGCCAATGACCTATATGGCAAATTGATGGGCAAGCCCCTATATGCAATTTGGGGGACCGACAACTCCAAATACCCCATTACCAATTATACCATCGGGATAGACAGCATTGAAAAAATGGTGGAAAAGCTCAAGGAAAAACCTTGGCCGGTCTATAAGATCAAATTGGGGACCCAGGACGATGTGGCCATTGTCCGGGAATTGCGCAAGCATACCGACAGTATTTTTCGGATCGATGCCAATTGCGCCTGGACGGCCCAGGAAACCCTGGACAACGCCCCGGCCCTGAAGGAACTGGGCGTGGAATTCCTGGAACAGCCCCTAAGGGCCGATGACTGGGAGGGCCTTGCCAGATTGAAGGCCGAATCCGTACTGCCCGTAATAGCGGATGAAAGCTGCATCGTGGAAAGCGATGTGGAAAAATGCGCGCCCTTTTTCCACGGCATCAATATAAAACTTACCAAATGTGGGGGCCTGACCCCAGCCCGACGGATGATCGCCAAGGGAAAGGAACTCGGCCTGAAGATCATGGTGGGATGTATGACCGAATCCACGGTGGGGATCTCGGCCATTGCACAGCTGACCCCCCAATTGGACTATGTGGACATGGACGGGGCCATGCTTCTCAGACATGACATTGCCAAGGGCATTGAAATCTTGGAGGATGGCAGATTGGTCTTTCCAAAACTTCCCGGAAGCGGTATAGAATTGCCCTGATGGCCATATCCCTGAAACGGATCCCCGGCCGAAGGATTTATATAAGCGGCAGCCCCCATCTCTATTTTGGGGGCACGGCCTATCTGGGACTTCATTCCCATCCCCCTTTTTTGGAACTCTTTCAAAGGAGTGCGGAAACCCATGGGCTGCATCATGGCTCCTCCAGAAAATCCAACGTCTTCCTGGAGGTATATGCATTGGCCGAACAACAATTGGCCCGTTGGGCGGGCAGTGGGGATTCCATGTTGATGTCCTCCGGGTTCTTGGCCGCCCAATTGATCGTTCAAACCCTTTTGGAGCGGGGACATCCCCTCTTTCTGTTCCCCCATGCCCATCCGGCCCTCAGGGTCAATGGTGTGGTCCCATGCGAGAGCCTTTCCGATCTGGGGCAAAAAATTGGCCGGCAACTGGAGAAGGGAGGGCCCATGCCGGCACTGTTGTTCGATACCATTGATTTTTCCGGATCCCTCTATCCCCATTTTGGGGCCCTGAAGGAGTTGCCCCTGGACCGACTTATCCTTATCGGAGACGATTCCCATGGAATCGGTGTCGTGGGAAAGAAAGGGGGCGGTTGCCATGGCTTGCTCAAGGAACTTCGACCGGCCAAACTCATGGTCTGCTGCTCCCTGGGCAAGGGACCAGGGGCTCAGGCAGGGGCCGTATTCGGGGAAGCCGAAGATTTGGAACCGCTTCGGGAAACCG
This sequence comes from uncultured Allomuricauda sp., assembly GCA_937911965.1. Taxonomy (GTDB): domain Bacteria; phylum Bacteroidota; class Bacteroidia; order Flavobacteriales; family Flavobacteriaceae; genus Flagellimonas. The sequence goes on from CALDPL010000202.1 coordinate 13,054, forward strand.
CCTTTTACGGAGGTGCTTCCCCCCCATCCCCGGCCTGGGCGGGCTGTCTGTTGGAGGCAGGGGAAATTTATTCCGATCGGAGGCAAAAATTGATGGAAAACTACAGCCTGTTCAAAGCCCGCTTAAATTCCCTTGATCTATACGATCAACTCGAAGGGCATCCCAGCTTTGAATTTGGCAATGCCGGCCTGGCCAAAGCCTTGGAACAAAAGGGCTTTATCATCACCAATTTCAATTACCCCAATGCACAGGGCCCCTTGGTGGGTCGCATTGTACTGAGTGCCCATCACGAAGTTGGGGATATTGAACAATTGGCCGATTGCCTGAACAAACTGTCAATACAGGGGCCATTGGGGGATATTCCTTAAATTTGCACCATCAAGCCCATAATTTAAAAAGAGCATTATGAACCCTGTCTTCCCGAGAAAAAATAAAATGTTGATGTGGTTGTTGCCCCTCTTCTTGTTGGGCTGTAAAACGGAACCGGGGACCCTCGAGGAGCCCTTGGCCCAATTGATCGATTCCATCAAACAACAATATGCCCCGGACAAACGGGTGGCCCTTTTTGAGATCGAGGCCGAAAGCACCGACCAGGTCCCTGTGCTAAGGGGCGTTACCAACCTTCCCGTGGCCCTGGATGTCCTTAGGGAGCAATTGGAGGCCCAGGGCATCGCCCATATCGACAGCCTGGAGCTGCTGCCCTCGGAAACCCTGAAGGGAAAAATCCAAGGCCTGATCGATATCTCGGTGGCCAACATAAGGGCACGTCCGTCGCATTCGGCGGAATTGGTCACCCAGGCCACCCTGGGGATGCCCGTCAAGGTCCACCAGAGAAAAGGGACTTGGTATCGGATTCAAACTCCCGACCAATACCTGGGCTGGGTGGACAGTGGGGGATTGGAACTTATGGACCAAGATCGGTTTGAACAGTGGCAGGCAACGGATAAATTGATCTATACCAAGATCTATGGCCATGCCCATATTGAGTCCAATTCAAATTCCCAAGTCGTATCGGATCTGGTGGCCGGAAACATTCTGCATTTGATCTCCGATTCGGGCAGCCATTACCAAGTGGGTTATCCCGATGGTAGAAAGGCCTTCGTGTCCAAGACCGAGGCCAAGCCCTATACCGAATGGAAATCCTCCCTGCCCATGAGCAGGGAAGCCTTGGTGGCCACTTCAAAGGAAATGATGGGAATACCCTACCTATGGGGTGGAACCTCCACCAAGGGCGTGGATTGCAGTGGGTTTACCAAAACCATATTCTTTATGAACGGGATGGTCATCCCCAGGGATGCATCCCAACAGATTCACCAGGGCATTCTTGTGGACGATTCCAGGGAGTTTGACGATCTGCAGCCCGGAGATCTGCTCTTCTTTGGAAGAAAGGCAACGGATTCCACCGCGGAACGGGTCATCCATGTAGGCATGTGGATCGGGAACAATGAATTCATCCATTCCGCAGGGGATGTGCACATCAGCAGTGTGGATCCGAATTCTGAACGTTGGGACTCCTACAATTACAACCGGTACCTCAGGACCAAAAGGATTCTGAACCAACGGGACAATGGCCTTTTGTACCTGGCGGGAAATGAATCGATCCCATTACCTTAACAGGGCATCCACCCTTTTTGCAAGTTCCTTGAACTTTGGCAGGGCAACCTCTTCCTCCAAGGGCAAAAAACAAGCGATGATATAGTGGGCATCCCCGTCCCTGACGATGCCCACGTCATGGGTCCAGGTGGACCACCATCCGGTTTTGTGGTAAAACATGGCCGTATGGGGAAGTCCTTGCGGTAGTTTGGTGTTGTCCAATTGCGCGCCCAAAAGTACTTTCATCCGCTGGCTCACCCAGGGGTTTACCAAAAGGTCGGCCTCAATGCGGTATAAAAAATCCGCGGCATGCAACGCACTGGTCTCCGTCCCGCGCACCTCTTTATAATCGGGATCTTCCACACTGCGGCTCAAAAATTTACGGGTCACCTCACTGCCCTGCCATCCATAACGGTGCATCAGGGCATTGATATTCTCCCTTTGGGCCAGGTCGATCAAACAATTTGAGGCCGTGTTGTCACTACGCGTGATCATCAGATCCAACAGATAGTTCACGGTGACCGTGTCCCCTTCCCTCAGCAAGGGCCTGGGATCTGAAAGGATTTCCTTGGCCGTGTCCACCACATTGGGATACCCGACCACCAATAGGGAATCCAATGCATACTCCTTCTCGGATATCTGTCGGAGCACCTCTGCGGCCACATACATTTTGTAGACCGATGCAGGGTAAATGAAATTCTCCATGTTTACCCCCGCCAATTTGGGGTTGCCATCCTTCAATTGGATCACCCCCAGGGAAATCTGTTCCACTCCATCCTCCCCCACATCAAAATCCCCGTCCAATCCCAGAGCGGAAACCATATCGTTCAATTTTTGTGAAAGGGATGTGTCCACCTCATAGTAGGGGGGAATGTCGACGGATTGTTGTGCCGAGAGCAGTACGCTGCCCAAGAAGAAACTAATCAGTACTGATTTCATGGTATTCCCTTTTATTTTAGGTTATAGGACAAACAAAACCCCGGGGTGTTCCCGGGGTTCTTCAATGTCTATTTCGGTTCAAAGGCCAAATTCATTTCTTTGGCCAATGGATCCAATTTAATTGGCATCCCAGAAAATCCGGTCCAATAGGGTAACCTGTGGGACGTTGGCCCCATTTCGGCTCACTTCATTATCGGGATAGGGCATTCTCCTGACAAACTGCCCGTTTAGATCGGGATTCAAATTGGCAGGAAGGGTCATGTTCACATATTGATAATCATAACGTCTGGCGTCGTTCCAGGATTCCGGGTGCAGGAACAGCGCAATCCATTTTTCCTTGAAAATGTCGTCTATGGTAAAGGCTGCCTCTCCCATACTCACACTGGGTTCTGCCAGATAAGCAGCCATTTCGGCAGGATCGACTTCCAACATCTCCATATGGGCGGTTATCCCGTCCAAATAGGCTTGATAGGACCTGGCCTTATCCGTTGCGAAGGCCGCCTCGGCCTCAATGAACTTCAGCTCGGCATAGGTCGCCATCAAAAGTGGGCCATCCGCTGTGGTGTAGTATTGGTCCATGATCAGGGTAGATCGGGCCCCGGCTTCCGGGGCGTTGCCCCTGCCTGCACCATTTTCGGTGCCCACATAGGTGTCGTCATCCGTGGCCCCTATCATCAAGGCCAATCGGGGATCGACGGTAGGATAGGAAGTGCCGTCCAAAGCCTGTACAAACTGCTCCGAAATCCATCCCGCCAAGAGCAAGTTGGAATTGTTCAGGGCCACATTGTACCATGGATTTCTGTCATTGGTGAAATAATTGACCAATGCATTGTCTCCATTGGATTGAAACCCGTTGTCCACTGCCTGAAGGATTTCAGTGGCACTGCCTCCCATATGCAATAGATTTCGAGCCTTCAAGGTATTGGCAAATGCCACCCATTTTGCCGTATCCCCACCATAAATGAAATCATCGGAACCAATGGTCACACTGGTCGCTTGTCCCAGATTGGAAATGCCTTGGTCCAGATAGTCCATGACCATTGCATAGAGCGCAGCATCATCGTCGTAGGCCGGGGTGGCCGTCTGAAAGGTGAAACCCTCGGTTATTGGAAGGTCCCCGAACATATCGACCGCCATGCCAAGGTTAAAGGCAAAAAGGATCTGGGACGCTCCCAAATAATGGGTCGCTCCCTGTTCTTCCGCCTTTTCCATCAGAACGGTCAAATCGGTCATCACATTGAAAAGGTTGAACCAGGTCACATTATGGCTGACCGGTTCCATGGTATCCGAGGCACTTCCCGGGTTGGGGGAGGCGATATACTGTACCAGGTTGGAAGTGATGTCCCCTGTACGGTACACGTTGCGGCTCGATTCCATGGTGACATTGATCATCAGACCGGAGATGGGTGCATCTTCCGGGTTATTGGGGTTTTCATTGACATCCAAATAGGATTCACAGGAGACTGTGAACAAGGCCAAAACCAACCCCATACTCTTTATTATCTTATTGGTTATATTCATCGTTCTTGTTTTTATAATCCAAAGTTCAAGGTTAGAAAATAGCTTTCGGTGCCTGGAAAACCAAGTCCCGTAAATCCAATGGCATTGCCACCGGCCCCAGCGGAAAAGGACTCGGGATCGAATCCATCCCACGGAGTGTGCAAAATGATATTGTTGGCTGCAAAAGAAATTCTCAATGAACTGAAAGGGGTTCTTGAAAGCAAATTATCATCCAGGCTATAGGCCAAGGTAATGTTCCTGAGCTTTATAAAGCTGGCATCCTGTACAAAATTCTCGGAAATGGTCCTGTAGTCGTTCCTCCAGTAACCCGCTCCATAATCCCTGCCGTCAGGGCCTATACCCTGACCCAGCCAAACACTCTGGGTGTTGGGGGTACCATCGGCCAAGACCCCGTCAAAGACCCGAAAATCGTTCCGTGCCAGGGAGTATTCGGTTTTACCGAAGGCCGCCAAGAAGTTGTCAAATTGGTTGTATTGCTCCACATCGGCCCTAAAGTCGACCAAGAAGCTGAGTTCAAAATTCTTATAGGTGAATTCGTTTCTCAGACCCCCGATCCATTTGGGAACCGCGTTGCCAATGACACGCTGTCCACCGTTTCTTTCGGCAAAACCGTTGGCACCAATGATAATGGGCAAATGGTCCTGAACGTGCAGGGCATCCGGATCGGCACCATACCTTGAGTAAGTGGATCCATAGATGTTACCAAAGGCCTCACCCTTGATCAATTTCATGGTCACCGTACTTCCGGCATATCCAAATTGGCTGCCCACCACGATTTCCTCTATTCCTTCCCGGATGGCCACCACCTCATTGTTGTTCATGGATAGGTTGGCCGTGGCCCTCCAGTTGAAATCCGGGCTTTGGATGATGGTCCCGCCCAATACGAATTCAAATCCACTGTTCTGGATTTCCCCGGCATTTGTAAAATACGAGGAGAATCCTGTTGCATCGGAGACCGGTACCGGAATGATCTGATCCTTGGCATTGGATTTGTAGTAGGTGACGTCCAAGTCCAAGCGATTGTTGAAAAATGCGAGCTGGGTACCAAATTCTATGGATGTGGTAAGCTCCGGTTTCAAAAAGGGATCTCCAAAACTACTGTTCCTGGTAAATCCGACCTGTCCATCCAATGGATATTGGGAGGGGGCAACAAAGGTGGCACCCAATACGTGGGGTTGGGTATCCTTACCAACCTGTGCCCAAGAGGCCCTAAGTTTTCCATAGGAGAACCAGTCCGGAAGATCCAAATGATCGCTAAAGACATATCCCAGGTTGACCGAAGGATAGAAAAAAGAATTGTTCTCCTTGGGCAGGGTGGACGAAAGGTCGTTCCTTCCCGTGACGTTCAGGAACAGATAATCCTTATAGTTGAACATGAGATCGCCGTAGAAACCGACCAACCTTCTAATGCTCATCCCCTGACTGGTGAATATTTCATTGGTGTTGTTCAGGTTATAGAATTCAGGGATCACAAAATCCACCCCTGTGGAATTGAGCCGATCGTATTTTCGCTCAAAGACATCCTGTCCCAATCGCAAGGTGGCGCTCAGGTCATCCCCAAAATCATTGTTAAGGGTGATGTAGAAGTTGGAAGAAATGTCCCGGCTGTTGATACGGGTTTCCTCTATAAAGCCTGTGGAGCTCAATGGACTTTCGCCATCGACTCCTTTGGGACCCGGTGTGATCTCCGTTCTGGAATCACTGAAATAATCCGTACCCAATCTATAGGAAAGGGTCAACCATTCCCAAGGACTATAATTGAAGTTGACGTTTCCGATCACCCGGTTCACATCGTCCTTATAGGTACTGAAACGGGCATCGTAAATGGGGTTGGTGTTGGTCCCCCAGGAAACCATGGTCCCGTCCTCCTTGATATAATCCCTGACGTCCCGGGTCTCTGCCCAATACATCATCCGTTCCATAAAGCGGTCGTGGGGCACACGGTTACCTCCGGAATTGGAGAAGTTGATGGAAGCCCCCATATTGAACTTTTCACTGACCTTGACCGTTCCCGATAGTTTGGCCGTGGTTCGGTCCCAGGTGCTGAAGGGGATGATCGCGCTATCCGCGGCCCGCTTCCCGAAAGGCACGTCGGGCGCGCAGCTCGACGTGCTGGCGCGCCAGGCCCTGGCGGCCGACCGGCCGGTGGTGATCGAATTTGTCACCGATCCCAACGTCCCGCCCCTCCGGCGAGGAGCTCGCTGACGGCCCGCACGACACGGTCGGCGAGCTCCCGGCGGGCCTCTTCCAGCTGGCCGACCTCGCGCAGGTGGTGGACCGCGTACGAGCGCACCGTCTCGAAGACCCGGTACCGGGTGACGTCCCCTGCTGCGTCCACGACGACCAGCGACCTCTCGACCAGCTGGGCGAGG
>CALDPL010000203.1 GCA_937911965.1 uncultured Allomuricauda sp.
CCGACGGCGGCATACCGGCCCGTCGGCCCGCCGAGCACGCCGGTGGCGCGGCGCACCACCGGATCGGACCAGGACGGCACGAGCCAGGGCACGTCGCGGCGCGTGCGGTGCGTGCGGTCACCGGAGAGCGGCATGGTGGACCCAGGCTACGGTCGGCGAGGCCTACCCGGTGGGCAGGGGCACCGGCACCGCGCCTGCGTCCTCGTCCTCCTCATCGTCGCTCTGGTAGAAGAAGCTCTCGCCGCGCTTGCCCTTGCCAAACGGAAATCCCGGATCGTTCACGTCCGGACTCATACTTGCGGTTTTGTTTGTTGGGCCGATGGCTCCAGCTACAAAACGTGGTTTGTGCGGTTCTTTTGCGGTGAATTCTTCTGCAATTCTTTTTGCAATTTTTGCAGATTCGTAATTCAGCTCGTACACCAAATCCTGCATATCGTAATCCGCCATCGCGATTGTGGTGCTGGAAAAGGTATTTGTTTCAACAATATCTGCGCCCGCTACGAAATATTTTGAATGGATTTCTGCAATTGCTTGCGGCTGCGTAATGGAAAGTAAATCGTTATTTCCTTGAACGGATTTATGAAAATCCTTAAACCGTTCGCCACGAAAATCTTCTTCCGAAAATTTATAGCGCTGCAGCATTGTGCCCATTGCGCCGTCGAGGATGAGTATTCGGTTTTGAAGTGCTTGTTGTATTTTATTCATTTCTTGATTTTTTGATTGAAGTTCAAATTTGCGTGAGGGATTGCAGCGGAAATCCTTTTTTAAGGAACGAAAAAAAGATTGCAGCGGAAAGCCCGACCAGCCTACGGCTGGGCACGCCATAAAAAAAATTATATCAAGAAAAGGTGAAGGAAAAACCTATTTGTTGTTATCTATTCCCAAAAAAAAAATCGGGATAGAATGTAGCACCTTCTCAGCCTAGGGGGCCGAGGGTTGCCAAGGCTTCATAGGGTCTAGTCCCTCCACCTTTCTCGATAACTGACAGTATGCAATTGAACTTTACGGGGCAAATATACTGCCTGATGGTCGGAAATCCCCAATATTTTGAAATTTTTTCATCCAAATTTCAAAGGAGCTCATGGCAAGAGCCGGAACTCAATGCTGGAGTCCGTAAAGACCGTATGGGTCTGGGTCTTGAAATCGGACTCCTCTGCCTTGAAGATGTTCTCCACATAGGTCTGTGGGTTGAGATCGATCAGGGGAAACCAACTGCTCTGTACCTGCACTTGGAGTTTATGCCCCTTTTTAAAGGTGTGGAAGACATCCTGCAAGCGGATATCCACATCCGTTTTCCTGTTGGGGACAAAGGGCTCGGGATCCGAGAAACTGTTCCTGAACCGGCCCCGCATGACCTCGGAGCGGACCATCAGATGGTAATTCGACATCTTCAGGTGGTCCTGCATTTCCTCATGGGTCTCCAAGTTGGCAGGATGCACATCGATGATCTTTACGATCCAATCCGCCGCCGTACCCGTTGTGGCCACCTTAAGGTTGGCCGTGATATCCCCCACCAGGGTGAGGTCCTCCTCCAGAACTTCGGTCTCAAAGACCAGCACATCGGTGCGTCGGGCGGCAAAACGCTGGTCGTCCGTCATGTATTTGCGGGGGGTGAAGACCGTCTTGATGTCTTCGGAATAGGGAACGGGTTTCTTGACATCGCTGATGAACCGGATCCCCCTGGCCCCTTCCATTTCCCCGGTCAATCTCTGGTCCTCGGAGAGGAACATGGTCCGCTTCACGGCCTGGGCGGGCGGCCATTGGTCATAGCCCTGCCACTGCTTTCTGCCCGTATCGTACACATAGGCCTCGGGCAGCCCGGTATTGTGGTCCCCGGGCCCCTTTAAAAAGTGGTTGAAAAATTTGGTCTCCACCTCCTTTTGGTACTTTAGGGAGATGGAATCCCCGAAATAATAATTGCCCACCGCATTGCGGGCATTGTCCCTGGCCCAGGCCCCGTGGTCCCAAGGACCGAATACCATGGTATTGTAATTTCCGTCGTTGTACCGCTCGATGTTCTTATAGGTTTCCAAGGGTCCATAGAGGTCCTCGGCATCGAACCAGCCCCCCACCACCATGGTGGCCACATGGCTCTTTACATTTTTCAAATGCTGGATCAATCCCCGGGCCTGCCACATTTCATCGTAATTGGGGTGTTCCTTCAGTTCGTTCCAGAAATAATCATCGGTCACCCCCTCCGGTCTCATTTGGGGGGTATCCTCGGTATCGTATTCAAAGAAGTGGTCCAAGTTCTTAAGGGGTCCCACATCCAAAAAGAACTGGTATTGGTCCTCAGTGGGAAGTTGGGGAAGGACGTACCATGCCGTATCAATGGGTTGGTCCCCATTGGGCCTGGGGGTCCCGAAGAGGGAGGTGGCCCTGAAATAACTCAACAGATAGGCCCCATTGTGGTGGAAATCATCAAAGAAGAAATCCCCGATACTGGCCTGGGGGGAAGCGGCCTTTAGGGCCGGGTGCGCGTCCACCGTGGCATAGGTGGTGTAAAAACCCGGATAGGATATGCCCCAGATTCCCACCTTCCCATTGTTGTTGTCCACATTTTCGACCAGCCATTCAATGGTGTCATAGGTATCGGAACTCTCGTCCACCTGATCGTTTGAGGTCTTGTTGGGGATATAGGGCCTCATGTTCACGTAGTGGCCCTCACTGAGCCATCTTCCCCGCACATCCTGGTACACGATGATGTTCCCCTCCCGCATCAAATGCTCATTGGGACCGATCTTGGTCCTGAAATTCCCTTCCCCATAGGGCCTGGAACTATAGGGGGTGCGCTGCATGATGATCGGGTATTCCACGGAAGTGTCCTTGGGGGAATAGATGGTGGTGTGCAGTTTGACCCCATCCCGCATTTCAATGTCCACTTCGGTCTTGGTATAGTTGTCGGACACATAGGCATCCACCAATTCCACCTCGGTCTTTACGGTCTTTTTACAGGAGACGGCAAGGATCAGCAGAATGAACAGGGACAGGGGAAAACGGATGGAACTTTTCATATGGATTTGGTTTTAAGAACCCTTAAAACTAATAAAGTTCACACAGCCATGCCAGAAAAAAGTTCCAAAGTCCCAAAGACCCGCTTCGCAATTCCCGGCCTGCCCTTCAGGGGCAACGCAAAGGTTCTCCCTATTTTCTCCTTTTGGCGTTCAACAGATTGTCAAGGCTGTAGGCATACCGATCAAGGGACGCCAACAAAAGACATGCACCTGCCCCGACCCAAACCGAATAGTCAAAGGTGGATTTGATTCCAAAGGCCAGGGTCATGGCCACCGCAAAACAGATCAACAGGATCCCGGACAAGAGGGCGGCGATCCTAGTTTTGAACCCGATCAGCAACATAAGGGCAAACACGACTTCCAGGACGGTGGCCACAATCGCAAGCAGCCCCCCGATCTGTGGGGAAACATAAAAGTTCAGTTGATTTGAATACAACAGAAAGTTATCCCAATCCCCCCATGAGACATTGGGACTTCCCGACGGCCCCCATAGTCCCAAACGGTCCGCCACAGCGGATAAAAAGGCAGTCGCCATGGCCACCCGAACAAAAATCTGAATATACTTTTGGTCCATAATTGTGTTTTGAAAGAACAAAACTAATGGGACAAAAGACAAAAAACCTTAAACCGGTTTAAGAAATTCCCTTGTCAATCCCTAGGGCAGCCTCAACGCCCCCACAACTTCCCCTGCCCTGGCCCCCACCCCACTTTCACACCAATTTCCCCGATTGGCCCACTCCGGGCCTGCCCCGTGAATAACACGCATATCCAATCTGGGGGAACAGGCCGCGGACAATAGAAGGAAACACAAGGCTTTGGCACGCCCATGGGTTCACATTTTTGCGTTGATCGGACCGATCGATCTGAAACAGAATCCATATTAAATCAGCCCGGAACCGGGTTCCTTGCCCTTTGATGGATGTACATGGACCAAAAATGATGTTCCCTGCCTATCCGCTCCCATGCCCACACTTCCCAATACGCCTCGATGGGATCAAAGGAAGAAATGCTCAGTACTTTGGATAGATCAACAGGAACTTGGTTTCCCCCTCCCCATTGTTCAAGGCGGAATGGGTGCCGGCCTCAAACCAGATGGCGGCCCCAGCGGGGATCTCCGCCTGTTGTAGGGTTCCCGATTCGTCGAAGATGGACAGCTGCGCATCGGTCAGGGCCACCGTCAAATGGGCCCGGTGGTGGTGTTTCCCGATTCCACAGACATCCTTCCCTGCCTTGCTGACATATTGGATGACTTCCAGCCTATCGTTGTCCAACAAAACAGTCCCACTGCCATCCCTGTTGTTGGGACTCAATTGGCCAAAGCCGGTAGAACAGGCAAAAAACATAAGAGCAATTGAAAATGATACATTTTTCATAAGGGTATGTATTAAGGTTGAATGATTGATTTACCCTCAAAATTAAAGGTATATCAGCTTTGGAAGTTTTCTAAAAAGTCCAATGATTTTACTTTTTGACTAAAACATAAGCTTGGGAGTCATTCACTTACGGTAGTGACTGGGAGCCATTCCATAGGTTTCCCTAAAGACCCTGCTGAAATGGGAAAGGTTGGCAAAACCATTTTCAAAAGCAATTTCCCCTATGGATTTTTTACCGCGCTCCAATTGGGATTTGGCCCGTTCCAGCCTTCTCCGGGACAGCCACTTGCCGGGATTGCATTGGTAATGGTCCACAAAGTCCCGTTTAAAGGCCGATAGGCTCCTGTTGGTCAAGGCCGCATATTGGGGAAGTTTCAGGTTGTACATATAATTGGCCTCCATGATTTCCCAAAGGGGGGTCCTGTACCCATCGGCCAAACTGTTGACATAGGACAGGAGGTTCCCATTCTTGGGATGGATGAACACATTGTAAAACAACTCCCTTAATTTGAGCTCCAGAATTTCCTCCGGCAAGGGAAGGCTTTGATCAAAGTAGGGAATCAGACTGAGATAACAATCCCTGATTCTCCCATCTATATGTATGGATATCATCATTTCCTTGGGGATGGGTGGAAGATCCCCCAAGGGTAGATGGGCCCTGAACCCATTGAAAATTTCCTTGAGATAATCGTCCCCAATGTAAAATGCCATTAATTCCCAACCTTTTATGTCATCGCTCATCTCCTGAAGGAAACCGGCCCGTCGCATCAAATATCCGCTATTGTGGTCCACCGGATACGAGTGATCCCCTTGATGGAAGATCCTACCTCCCCGAATGGAGAAGACAAATTGATTGAGGGAAGAATGCAGTTGTAGAATCCTTTCCTTTTGCGGGCATTTGTAATATAGAAAAAGGATATCCTTTACAGCGAACTGTTTGAATATTTCCGGGTGTGAGGTATGAAGCTTATATAGATTCATATCAGTCCGATTGTGCCCATGACCGTCCCCAAAGGACCTACCCAAATGACCTGGGACGGAGGGGGCGCCCCCCCTTGATCAGGACCTTTTCTTCAGTTTTCCGAGCCCCAGGGACAGCACAATCTGAAAGATCCCGACCATGATAAAGGCCATCCCCGTGTAAAAAACGATGGTGAGCCCTGCAAAGAGCGGATTCCAGATCATGATAAAGGAAAAGATCAATCCCAAAATGCCCAGAAAAAGCAAATATCCCCAAGGCCCATACTGCCGTTTTTTGGACTCAATGGCATGGCCTATGGCGAAAATGGAACGGAAGAGCACCCCAAAGCCCACGACAAAGGCCAAGACCATCATGGAGACTTCGACCTGGGACAGCAAGAGGATACCCAAAATCAAGTCCAGGACTCCCCCGGCCAGGGACCAGCCCCACTGATCGATTTCCCTTCGGTTTCCGAGAGCGTGTATAATCTCCAGGATCCCGGTCACAAAAAAGGTCACGGCAAAAATTATGGATAGGGCAATATAGGAGGTCACCGGGGTAGCAAAAACCCACAATCCCATAATTATCAGCACGATTCCCATGATCAGGGGCAGGTACCAATGTTTGACGGTTCGAGCTAAATCCTTGTTTTCCATAAGTTCAAAATTTATGTGGTTCAACAATTGGCAAAACCAATTTGTCCATTATTGGATATTGTACAAATATCCTTCCTTTTCACGATAAAGTTCCTGAGCCTATCAGGTGACGGATGCAATGAAGTTCCCTGTTTTGGGTCAAGGCTTCAATTTCCAAATCCTATGGGAGACCGGCAGATATGCCGACAGGGCCGCCGAACCATACCAAGGATAAATTTCATGGGCCAACAGCCCATTCCCAATGGCCGGGTCGGTGCGCAACACTTCTTCCATTTCCTCCAAGGAGCCGACCTTGTCAAAAATAAAGATGCCCCTATAGGTTTTGTCATTTTGTCCCAAGGGTCCGGCAACGATCAGTTTTCCCTCTTCCACCAGCCTGTTGATATTCTCCATATGGCCCCTAAAGCTCTCGGATATCAATCCCTTGTCCGCAGTGGTGTTCTCCCCGGTCTTCAACATCACCAAATAATAGGATTTCATCCCGTAATCATCCGCCCCGAACTCCTGGGCCAAAACGGGGTCGTAATTTGGATTGTCCGGTACAGAATCCTTTTGGACCCCCTGCCCAAAGGCCAGGCCGTACATCATTAACGCAATGGGAACAAATCTGTGTTTCATTTGAGTTCCAAGTTTTGTAATTTTCCGTGACTCTTTGGGTGGCCCACTTCAATAAAAGGGATGGCTCACCTCCTTTCCACATCCAGGTTTTCCAATAGCCCGAGCAGGATTGGCAGGGATTCCGGGGCCATGATTTGGCGGTCCACCCGCATTTTCCCGCTCTCGGACCTCAGAATATATTCCCCGGCAAAGCTGCGGACCTGTACGATCTCGGCCAAGGCCATGCGCTGCCCCAGGGGGCCGTTCTTCACAAGATGCCCATCCTCCACGACCAGGTAAGGGTACCTTAATTGGTAAAGATATCTGGAGAAATAGGCTGCGGAAAGCAGGATCCATCCGTAATGGATCCAATGGAATTCCTCGTTGACTCCCAATTGGAGCCCAAACATAACGGCCCAAGCCAATCCAAAGATCAGATTGAATGCCTTGTATTTCGTTCGATAATCAATATTCATTTCAGTTCATTTATTCCAAGGGGGACAATAACCTATGGAAAGGTAACAATTTAAGGGGTTTTAAAGAGGCTCGAACCATTAAAATAAGTTCGGACCAAATTGGCTCCCCCTATTGGGGAGCATCAAATTCCCTGGATTTCTTTTTGAATCGCTTGGCCCACCAGATCATCAAGGGCGGATATAGGAAATAGACCGCACCCCCAAGCAGGGAAGCCAACATATAGGAAAAACCGTTGATGACCAAGGTCAGTACAATGGAGGTCAATGGGACCAAAAACATAATGGCAACCCTTCTTTTCTGTGCCCGGGTGTAAAATTGCTCAAAATCGTTGAGCTGCAAATGTGTCTTTAGTCCAAGGGCCCTGCGGTAGAGCAGGTAAAAGACAAAATAAAGGGCAAAGGCCACAAACCCATAGTAGACCATCAGGTAGGGCACTTGTTGGTCCTGAATATTGATCTCAATGTCAGTACTGAAAAAAAAGTTGGTCAGGAACATGGTAAGGAACCTAAGGGGATACACGTAAAAAATGACCAGGGCAATAAAAACGGTGTTCAATACCTTGAACCAAGTATCGTCCAAGGTATATCTCCTTGAAAATTCCAAATGTTCGTTCCAGATCAACACGATAAAGGAAATGCTGATCAAAAAGGCGGGCAGGGTCTTGGTAAAGGTCAACAGGTCCTCATAGGAGTTCGGATTGCTCAGATTGAAGATCAACAGGGTAATGGCAATGCCGAAGACCGCATCGGTCAGGTTGTCGATTCGGGAAGCCTCCGCACCCCGATAATTTATACGGGGGTCGCGCCTTGCGTTCCTAAGAATTTCATTTCTCATGGTGGGCCGGTCTATAAAGGGTTGCAATTAAGGTACATCAAATTTAAAAACCAACGGAAGTCGAACGAAGCTCCCGAGCTTCTTACAACCGATCACCGTACCCCTTCAACGACCCCAGACCCATTCGATCCATCAAAGGCCAAAGGCCTCCCGGACCTGATCCACCTTATCGAGTTTTTCCCAGGTAAAGAGTTCCACTTCCTTTTCGATCCTCCCGTTATAGGGGGACTCGAACACCTTTTTAAGGATTCGGGGCTCTTTGCCCATATGCCCGTAAGCGGCGGTTTCCAAATAGATGGGATTTCGAAGTTTGAGGCGTTCCTCTATGGCAAAGGGCCGCATGTCGAACAAGGCTGAAACTTTCTTGGCGATTTCCCCGTCCTTCAGGCCCACCTTGGAGGTCCCGTAGGTATCCACAAAGATGGAGGTGGGCTCCACCACCCCGATGGCATAGCTCAACTGTACCAAAATCTCATCGGCCACGCCTGCGGCCACCAGATTCTTGGCCGCATGCCGGGCGGCGTAGGCGGCGGAACGGTCCACCTTACTGGGATCCTTGCCGCTGAAGGCACCTCCCCCATGGGCCCCTTTTCCCCCGTAGGTGTCTACCACGATCTTCCTCCCGGTCAGTCCGGTATCCCCATGGGGGCCCCCGATCACAAACTTTCCTGTGGGATTGATATGGTATTTGATCTCCCCTTCAAAGAACCTTTGGATGTCCTCGGGCAATAATTTCTTCACTTCGGGAATAACGATTTCCCTGATATCCTCCTCGATCTTGGCCAACATCACGGCATCGGGGGCAAATTCATCATGCTGGGTGGACACCACTATGGTATCTATGCGCTGGGGCAGGTTGTCGTCCGAGTATTCCAGGGTCACCTGGGCCTTGGCATCGGGTCTCAGATAGGGAATCCTGTCCCCTTCCCGTCGCAATCGGGCGAGGACCTGAAGGATCTTATGGGAGATGTCCAGGGCCAAGGGCATATAATTTGCCGTTTCCCGGGTGGCATAACCGAACATCATCCCCTGGTCCCCGGCCCCCTGTTCTTCCTTGGAGGCACGGTCGACCCCTTGGTTGATGTCCTGGGACTGTTCGTGGATCAGGGAAATCACCCCGCAGGAATCCCCGCTGAATTGGTACTCCCCCTTGGTATATCCAATGGTATTTATCACCTCCCTGGCAATGCTCTGAAGGTCCAGGTAGGTGCGGCTCTTCACCTCGCCGGCCAGGATTACCTGCCCTGTGGTCACCAAGGTTTCACAGGCCACCTTGCTTTCGGGATCAAAGGCCAAAAAGTTATCCAATAGGGCATCGCTGATCTGATCGGCGATCTTATCCGGATGTCCTTCACTAACGGATTCTGATGTAAACAAATACGCCATGGTTCAAATTTATCGGAACGATTTTGACCTCAAGGCCCAAGGAGTTCACATCTTCAGGGGAAGATGCCCGAACATACATTCAGGAGAAACTGCTTTAGCATTTTTCTGGTGCCGCTCCCAAGGGAAACAGCTGAGGTTGCAATCAGTCAAATCTTTCCTCGTTCTGGGGAACAAAAGTACGGTTTTGGATCATATTTCAAAACTTTGTGACCTTCCATTTCCACCCAATTCCATTTCATCCACTTTTTTTTCTTTGAGCAGATATACTTTGTATATTGCGCACAATGGAACCCCCCAGGTCCCGGAACACTGACAAAACAAACCCCATTGACTATGCATATAGCGGTAGCAGGAAACATCGGCGCCGGCAAGACCACCCTGACCAACTTACTCGCAAAACACTACAGGTGGGAAGCGCACTTTGAGGATGTGGTGGACAACCCCTATTTGGATGACTTTTACACCCAAATGGAACGATGGAGTTTTAACCTGCAGATCTACTTTCTCAACAGCCGCTACCGCCAGATCCTCAAAATCAGGGAAAGCGGGAAGGACGTAATCCAGGACAGGACCATCTATGAGGATGCCCACATCTTTGCGCCCAACCTGCACGCCATGGGCCTGATGACCAATCGGGACTTTGAAAACTACCGCGGGCTCTTCGAACTCATGGAAAGCCTGGTGGAGCCCCCGGATCTTTTGATCTACCTCAGGAGTTCCATCCCCAATCTGGTGAACCAGATCCACAAAAGGGGAAGGGAATATGAAAACTCCATATCCATCGATTACCTCAGCCGCCTCAACGAACGTTACGAGGCCTGGGCCAATACCTATGGAAAGGGAAAATTGCTCATCTTCGATGTGGACCGGCTCAATTTTGTGGATCGACCCGAGGATTTGGGCGAAGTGATCAACCGCATCGATGCGGAGATCCACGGCCTGTTCGAGTAGATTAAGAATCCCCATATAGGGCTCCCCATCCAAAAGATGGGCCCCGTATTCGCATTCCCTCACCCAAGGGGAGCATTCCCTCATTCCCCCTTTTCTGGCCCCCATTTCCATCTTAGCTTGGTCATGAGATGAACCCCTAAACCCTAGAATCATGGAAACCAAGAAAAATCAACGCATGGATGTCGGTCTTAAAAGCTCCCTGTATTTCACAGTGGGCCTATGCATGGCCATGTTCCTGGTCTATTTGGCCCTGGAGTGGAAGTCATACCCCCAAGAATCGGAATGGGCCATAAACCGCCTCAATCCCGATATGATCGATGAGGAAGTTCCCCCTTTGCTCATGCAAAAGCTTCCGGAACCCCAAAAGGTCCCGATCAAGACCCCTCCGGTCATCGAGATTTATGATGATGACGAGAAAGTCATAGAGACCGTGATTGCCGATACCCAGGTAGATCCGGATACCGAAATAGCCCCCATTGGGGACATTGCAATGGATGATGGGGTGGAGTCCGTGCCTTTTGTGCTGATCGAAAATGCCCCGGTCTTCCCCGGATGTGAACGGGAAAAAAGTGAGGAGGACCGAAGGGAATGTTTCCAGGAAATGATCATGAAACACATCAAAAAACATTTTGAATACCCCGAACTGGCCCAAGAATTGGGACTGGAAGGCCGGGTGAACACCATGTTCACCATCATGGAGGACGGAAGTTTGGGGGAACTGAAGATGCGGGGCCCCCACGAGAGCCTGGAGGCGGAATCGGCACGCATCCTTTCAAGACTTCCTAAAATGACGCCCGGGAAACAAAGGGGACGGACCGTTAGGGTCAGTTACTCCATCCCCATTATCTTTAGGTTGCAGTGAACCGTGGGCAATACTCCCCAGAAATTGGACCATCGGTTAAGTTTGAAATTTATTAACTTTAATCGATGAGCATGAAGAAATCCAAAAAAAAAAATCACAGCTGCCTTCAAGGCGCAGGTTGCCATTGCGGCCCTAAAGGAACAGCAGACCCTGGTCGAGCTGGCGGCGACCGTGGACGACCTCGACCCGCGGGTGTG
>CALDPL010000204.1 GCA_937911965.1 uncultured Allomuricauda sp.
CATTGCCCAAAATGGTGGCGTACATGGCGAACTTGGTCTGTGATAGCCCGTCGGAAAACTGTTTGAAGGCCTGGAACATCACCAAGGGAACCAAGGAAAAGGCCACCAGGTCCAAATAGGGCATGGCCAATTCCACCACCTCGGGGGGCTGTTGCATGGAGTACATCAGGGGCTTGAAGAGGAGGATGAGCCCGAACAGGATCAAACCCAAGCCGGTACAGAGCAACAGGCCGTGCTTCAGGGCGTTCTTGGCGGAAGCCCGGTCCCCTGCCCCATCGGCCTCGGCCACCAATGGGGTGATCGCGGTCGAAAAGCCAATTCCCAGGGACATGGCGATAAAGACAAAGCTGTTCCCCAGGGATACGGCCGCCAATTCCGTGGGGCCCAATTTTCCAACCATGATATTGTCGGCAAAGGCGACAAAGGTGTGCCCCAGCATTCCCAGTATAACGGGATAGGACAAACTGAGATTACGAGCAAATTCCTTGGTGTACTTCTGGAACACTTCAGTGGCTTAAAAAGGGAACAAAGATAAGAGTATCACAAAAACTTCAAGGGTTTTCCGGGGAAGGATTTTGGGGGAATTGCAAAATGGCGGTCCGATCAAAGTCCCTTGGCCTCTTCCCAATACACATCCATTTCCGCCAGGGTCATATCCTTGAGCTTCCTGCCACTGCTCCTTGCCTTATCCTCCAGATACTGAAAGCGCTTGATGAATTTTTTGTTGGTCCGCTCCAGGGCATTCTCCGGATCTATCTTCAGAAATCTGGCGTAGTTCACCATGGAAAAGAGTACATCCCCAAACTCGGATTCCATCCCCTCGGGATTTCCTTGGTCCACTTCCTGCCGGAACTCCCCCAACTCTTCTTGGAGCTTATCAAAGACCTGATCGTTCTCTTCCCAATCGAAGCCCACTCCGGCGACCTTGTCCTGGATGCGGTTGGCCTTGACCAAGGCCGGAAGGCCCTTGGGCACTCCCTGGAGCACGGATTTCTTGCCTTCGCCCAGTTTGATGTTTTCCCAGTTCCGTTTCACCTCGTCCTCATCCATTACCTCGACATCCCCGTATATATGGGGATGCCGGGCAATCAGTTTTTCACAGATATTATCGGCCACGTCCCCAATGTCAAAGTCCCTGGTTTCCGAACCGATCTTGGCATAGAAGACAATGTGGAGCAACAGGTCCCCCAATTCCTTTTTGACCTCGTCCAGATCGTTGTCCAAAATGGCATCTCCCAATTCATAGGTTTCCTCAATGGTCAAATGGCGAAGGGATTCCATGGTCTGTTTCCGGTCCCAGGGACATTGTTCCCTAAGTTCGTCCATGATGTTCAACAGGCGTTCAATGGCCTTTAGCTGCCGAGATCTTGCGTTCATCCAAAATATTTTGCCCAAAGGTACGAATCCCCTACTTTGCGAATCGTTGGATCTAGACCAATTTTTTTAAAAGACCGGACCCCTGCTGAAAGGCTTGTCAGAACCCCGGGGCACAATAAAACAATCCCCATAATCGATCCAATATCCCTATTTTTGGCAAAATAATCCAAGTTAAAAAATGGAATATAGAAGTGTTTTTTTGAAAAGACTCCCGATTTTATTTCTGCTGTTCTCCGTCCTTGGGCATACCCAAAATGGGGAGGCCTTCGCTGGGGAAGTGGTGGCCATCCAAAAAAAATATGACAGCATTTGGGATGCCGAAAGGCCCACCATAGTGTTCACCGGCAGTTCGAGTATACGCATGTGGTACGACCTGGACCTCCGCTTTCCGGATCAACAGGTACTGAACACAGGCTTCGGGGGATCTCAGTTTTCAGATCTTCAGCGCTATCTGGATGAACTGGTCCTGGATTATAGGCCGGTGAAGGTGTTCATTTATGAGGGGGACAATGATATTTCGGCTCGAAAAAGACAACGGGAAATCATTGAAACCGCTGAAAATGTCATCGAGCGGCTGCGAGACGCCAAAGAGGACATCCAAATTGTACTGATCTCCCCAAAGCCGAGCATTTCCAGATGGAACCTCAGGGGGAAATACAAACGATTGAACCGAAAACTCAGCCGACTGGCCGGCAAGTACCAGGGTGTCGAATTTGTCGATATCTGGAACCCCATGCTCAATGGGAGAAAACTGAACCAAGAGCTGTTCCTGGAGGACGGCCTCCACCTCAATGCCAAAGGATATGATATTTGGTATGACCAACTAAAGAACCATGTTGAACCTTAAACCCTTGCCATGCTAAAAAGAACCCTGACCCTCTTTGCCGCCATTCTCCTATTGGCCGCCTGCCAGGACCAAAAAAAGGAAATCGATTTTCCAAGAACCCAGCTGGACCAAGCTGCCCTGATTCCCAAACCCCAAAAGATCATAGCCACCCATTCCGCCTTTGGATTGGACTCCTCAACGGTAATCTACACTTCCGGTGGAGATCCCCAATTCGAGGAGGTGGGCAGGTTCCTTGCCGACAAGATCAAGCTCCACACCGGCTTGGAATTGGCCGTGAACGACAGCGGTTCTGAAAAATTGGAGCGCTTGATCTATATCAACCAATCGGATTCCGTTGACCTGGAGGGTCCGGAATCCTACCAACTCCTGATCAAAAGGGATTCGATCTACCTGAACGCGAAGACCGCGGCGGGGGCCTTTAGGGGAGTGCAGACCCTCAGACAGCTCATCCCCGATCAAAGCAACGACACCCTTGCCGATCAACCCCTATGGCCGATTCCCAGTGGAAAGATCATCGATGCCCCCAGGTTTGCCCATCGTTCGGCCATGCTGGACGTGGCCCGACATTTCTTCAGTGTGGAAGAAGTCAAAAGATTCATCGATATCCTCGCCTATTACAAGTACAACGCCCTCCACCTCCACCTTTCGGACGACCAAGGTTGGCGGATCGAGATCAAATCCTGGCCCAAGCTCACCGAAATCGGGGGCAAGACCCAGGTCGGTGGAGGTGAAGGGGGATTTTTCACCCAGGAGGATTTTAAGGAAATCGTGGCCCATGCCGCCCAAAGGCATATGACCATCGTCCCGGAAATCGATATGCCCGGCCATACCAATGCCGCCTCCCTGAGCTATCCCTTTTTAAATGGGAACGGGAAAGCGCTCAAGCCCTATACGGGAACCGAGGTGGGGTTCAGCACCTTCGACACCCAAAAGGGCACCGTCTATGCCTTTATCGATGATGTGATCCGAGAAATTGCCGCCATAAGCCCCGGACCCTATTTCCATATTGGCGGGGATGAAAGCCATGTGACCGAGAAAAAAGGGTATATCCAATTTGTGGAGCGGGTGGAAAAATTGGTCCATAAGCACGGAAAAAAGGCCATGGGCTGGGATGAGATCGCGCAGGCCAATATCGATGAAACGACAGTGGTCCAGTTCTGGAACGACCCCAAGAATGCCCTGAAAGCTGCCAAAAACGGATCCAAGATCTTGTTTTCCCCTGCCAGTAGGGCCTATATGGACATGAAATACGACAGCCTTTCCCGGTACGGCCTCAGCTGGGCCGGTCTGATTCCAGTGGACCATGGATACAATTGGAATCCGGGGACCTTTGTGGAGGGCCTGCCCGAGGAAAGCATATTTGGCATCGAAGCTCCCTTATGGTCCGAGACCATCTCGGACAGAACGGGCCTGGAATACCTGGCTTTCCCAAGGGCCTTGGGGTATGCCGAACTGGGTTGGTCCAACGGGGAAGCGCTCCAATGGGAGGATTACCGGAACCGTTTGGCCCGGCAGTTGCCCTATTTTAAGGCCATGGAAATCAATTTTTACCCCACTGGATTGGTGGACTGGAAAGGGAAGGAGGACTGATCACTCTTCTTCGGAGGAGGCCTCAACGGCCTCCTTCGCATCCTCGGTGGCCTCGATAAAATCGGTGATGTCCTTATCGATAAGGATATTGTACCACTGAATGATTTTCTTGATGTCGCTCGGATAGACCCGATCCTCATCGTAATTGGGGAGGATTTCAAAGAAATATTCCTCGAGTTCCAATTTTTCGGCCTTGTGGGAAATGGAAGTTTTTTTGCCCCCCTCCTTTTCCTTTATTTTTTGAAAGACTTCCCGAAGGGGCACTTCCTCCTCCAGGGTGTAAATGGCGATTTCGGATAGCACACTCACATTGTTCCTCAGGCCCACACTCAGACGTTTGCCGTCCAATAGGGATTCCCCGACAAAGCCGGTCCTGGTCTGGGTGATCAATTTGTAGAGTCCGGGCTTACCGCCTATGGATAAGATTTTGTCCAATGCCATTTGCTATCAATTTATGCGGGCAAAAATATGGCTTTATGCGAAACTGTGATTTTTTTAACGTCCTTTTTTGATATTGGGAAACTTCATCCTGTACTCCACATCGATTTTTCCCTTGGAAATCTTGTCCAACTTTCCCTTGATCAATCGCTTTTTCAGGGAGGATAGCTTATCGGTGAACAGAATGCCCTCAATATGGTCGTATTCGTGCTGAATCACCCGGGCCAGGGTTCCCTTATAGGTTTCCCTATGGGGCTTGAAATTCTCATCGAGGTAACTGATGGTGATCTCCGGCTTACGCTTGACATCTTCCCGAATATCCGGAATGCTAAGGCAGCCTTCGTTGAAATCCCATTCCTTGCCACTCTCCTGCTCTATCTTGGCGTTGATGAACACTTTCTTAAACCCTTTCAGGGCCATTTGTTCCTCCTGGCCCAGATCCTCATCATTGGAGAAGGGATCCGTGTCCACCACGAACAACCGAATTGGAAGTCCGACCTGGGGAGCGGCCAGGCCAACGCCGTGGGCGTTGTACATGGTCTCCCACATATTGGCGATCAGGGGTTTTAAATCCGGGTGGTCCGGGGCAATATCGGTCGCCTTTTTGCGTAAAACGGGGTCTCCGTATGCTACAATGGGTAATATCATAAACTACTTTCTATTTAAATAGGCCTGTAAGATCAGGGTGGCACTAATCTCATCGATCAGGGCCTTGTCACGTCTTTTCTTTTTTTTCAATCCGCCCTCCACCATGGAACGCACCGCCATTTTGGAGGTAAATCTCTCGTCTTGGCGTTCCACCGGAACATTGGGGAACATGGCCGCCAATTTCTTTAGGAGTTCCTGGATCCCCACTTCGGATTCCGAGGGGGTATTGTCCATCTGTTTGGGAAGTCCCACCACAAAAAGCTCCACCTGCTCCCCCTTGAGGTAATCCTCCAGAAAGGGAATCAGTTCCTTGGTGGGAACGGTAGTGAGTCCCGATGCAATCAATTGGAGTTCGTCCGTGACCGCGATCCCGGTCCTGATCTTCCCATAATCCAAGGCCAGTATTCTTGCCAAAACAATTTTTCTGCAAAAATAACCCTAAAAATGTTATGGCCTTAAAAATGGGGGTGATATTCTGGGCGGGGGCCTATCTTTGCAAAAATTTAAAAATAATGACAGCCATTAGGGAGTTGATCGAAAATGCATGGGAAAACAGGGAATTGTTGGAAGAACAAAGGACCCAAAATGCCATTAGGGAGGCCATTGGGCTTCTCGACAGGGGGGAACTGCGTTGTGCCCAACCCAATGGGGAGGAATGGCAGATCAACGAGTGGGTGAAAAAGGCCGTGGTACTCTACTTTCCGATACAAAAAATGGAAGTGCTGGAGGCCGGTATTTTTGAATTTCACGATAAAATCCCCTTGAAAAGGGGCTATGGGGAAAAAGGGATCCGCGTGGTCCCATCGGCAGTGGCCCGACATGGGGCCTATATTTCAGCGGGCACCATCCTGATGCCCAGCTATGTCAACATCGGGGCCTATGTGGACCAGGGGACCATGGTCGATACCTGGGCCACGGTCGGCAGTTGTGCCCAGATCGGCAAGAACGTCCACCTGAGTGGCGGGGTCGGCATAGGGGGGGTCTTGGAACCCTTGCAGGCAGCCCCGGTGATCATCGAGGACAACGCCTTCATTGGTTCCCGTTGTATCGTTGTCGAGGGGGTACGCGTGGAACGGGAAGCGGTATTGGGGGCCAATGTGGTCCTGACCGCATCGACCAAGATCATCGACGTGACCGGGGACAAACCCGTGGAACTCAAGGGAAGGGTACCGGCCAGATCGGTGGTCATCCCGGGAAGTTACACCAAACAGTTCCCTGCCGGGGAATATCAGGTGCCCTGCGCCTTGATCATTGGCCAACGCAAGGAAAGTACCGATAAGAAAACTTCCCTGAACAACGCCCTTAGGGAGCATGATGTAGCGGTTTAGGAGGTTCCCCGAACAAAGGATCGGAAACCTTCGACCAAAAAAGCTGCTGGCCGGAACTTAAAATCCAAAGTCCACGCAACCTTCCCCACAACCGGATATCTTATTAAAGGAAAACCGTAAGGATATCAAATCAAGGAACACTAACTTTGCGGTAGGGAATTTTTCGATTTGATTGTTGTAAGAAAAAGATGTATGAAGCAATTTTTCCCTGCTTTATCTGTTATAATTTTGTATTGTTGAAAATACCGCACCCTATATGGCTGGATTGAGCGCCCCAAAGCAAAAATTATCAGCACTGATCATCACCTACAATGAAATGGGCTACATCGAAAGATGTATCGATTCCGTTTCCTTTGCCGATGAGATTTTGGTGGTGGATTCCTATAGTACGGACGGCACCTTTGAATATTTGATGGAGCATCCCAAGGTCCGGGTAATCCAAAATCCCTTTGAAAACTTTACGGCCCAGAAATCCTTTACCCTCAACCATGCCACCCACGATTGGGTACTGTTCTTGGATGCGGATGAGGTGGTGGGCGAAAAGCTCCAAAAAGAGATTGTTGAAACGATAAACGACCCCAAGGCCCACCAGGCCTATTGGTTCTATCGCAAATTCATGTTTCAGGACCGGCCTTTGAACTTCAGTGGATGGCAGACCGATAAAAACCACAGGCTCTTCAGAAAGAGCAAAGTGCATTTCACGGACAAGAGGATCGTGCACGAAACCTTGGAGGTGGACGGAACTTCCGGCATCCTAAAGGAAAAGTTGGTCCATTATTGTTACAAGGACTACGAGGATTACAAGGGAAAAATGCTCAGATATGGGCAGTTGAAGGCCAAGGAGGACTTCTATAGGGAAAAACCGTTCAATTACCTTTTGATGGGGATCAAACCCGTTTGGAAATTCTTCAACCACTATGTGATCCGCTTGGGCTTTTTGGACGGCAAGAAAGGCATTACCATCTGTTACCTCAATGCCCTTGGCGTACTGGAAAGGTTCCGGGAACTTAAAAGGTTGGAAAAGAAAAACAAAATCGCCTATTACTTGCTGATGCCATAGTGGGTCCAGACCGCTTTATTCACCTTGGTCTCGCGGCGTATGGCCAGGTTCTTGGCAATGGACTCCGGGGTCTTGTACCCGCGCTTGTGGTCCAAATGAACACAGACCGCACTGTAGCGCAATTGCTTTGATTTAATTCCATAGTTGAAAAGTCGCTCCCCCAGTTCCCTGTCCTGTCCCCCGTACTGCATGCGCTCGTCAAAACCATTGACGTTTAGGATATCCTTTTTCCAGCCCGAGGAATTGTGGCCGTTCCAACTTGCGTTGGTGGGGGTGATCGTATTCAGCAGTTTGGAGATAAAACCACTAGCGGTCAGCTTATTGTTCTTAAAAGTCTTTGGAATTCCCTTTTCCTTGAGCCAGTTGATATTGAAACAGCGCTGCTTTTCTATGTCCTCCGGACCAATGGCCTTGGAGATGTTCATGGGAAGCATATAATAGCCACCGGATATGAAATATCCCGGCTCCTTGTTGATATAGTGTACATGGACAAAGTCCTCCCGGGGAATGCAGTCCCCATCGGTCATGATGATGTAATCTGCATTGCAGGCCTCAATGGCCTTGTTCAATATCCTGGATTTTTGAAATCCATCGTCCTCCTGCCAGACATGGATGAGGGGATAGAAAACCCTTTTGGAATATTCCTCGAGCAGTTTCTTGGTCTTCGGCCCGGACCCATCATCCGCAATCACCACCTCAAAGTCCTTGAATATTTGGCAATTTAAACCAATAAGTACCTTTTCAAGCCACGCTTCGGCATTGTAGGTGCTTATGATCACTGAAATTTTGGGCCTTTGGCCCTCCTCATGCTTCATCAGGTAAAAATAAAAATATTAATGTTATTGCATATCGTTAATTTTGCCCATCCAATGATTTGATATGAAAGTAAAGGAAATGCCGGTTTCATTGTACTACCAAGTCAAATATTCGTTTTTTGGCCTTGGAGGCTTGAATACCAAAAAAAACGACAGTGTACCGGTCATCGTCTCCTTGACATCTATTCCATCGCGTTTTAAAAAATTGCACCTTGGAATCAAAAGTATTTTGGACCAAAGCGTCCTTCCCGAAAAAATAGTTCTGTGGTTGAACGAAAGCCAAAGGGGAAAAATCCCCAAATCTCTGGAAAAACTTAAGGGAAGTATTTTTGAAATCAGGTACTCCCAATTGGATTGCTCCCACCTTAAATTGGTAGAGAGCTTAAAGCATTTTCCCAACAAGATTATAGTGACTGCCGATGATGACCTTATCTATAGGAAAAAATGGCTTGAATGTCTTTATTTGGAACACCAGAGACATCCGGAATGCATAATTGCCAACCAGAGCAGGATTATCTCCTATGATCGGCATGGGCAACTTAAACCTTATCGGGAATGGCCCACAAACTACAATCATCATGTCAATTCAATGCTACTCCTGCCCATAGGTTCCGCAGGTGCATTATATCCCCCCAATAGCCTCTCGAGTACGACTTTGGATTGGGAGCTTTTTTTAAAACTTGCACCAAAAGCTGATGACCTATGGTTCAAAGCCATGTCTCTCTTACAGCATACCAAGTCGATTCAATCATCGCTTTTCCCAGGCCACCCCATTCCCATTTGGGGAAGTCAAGAAATCAATTTAAAGAAATGGAATATCCAAGAGGACAAAAACAGAACACAGTGGTTGGCATTGACCAAACATTTTAAATTCGATTTAAAAATTGATTGAGG
The DNA here is from genome assembly GCA_937911965.1 of uncultured Allomuricauda sp. Lineage (GTDB taxonomy): Bacteria > Bacteroidota > Bacteroidia > Flavobacteriales > Flavobacteriaceae > Flagellimonas. The sequence goes on from CALDPL010000204.1 coordinate 8,998, forward strand.
AAATCAACATTTGCATTGACATACTTCAAAAGGGCGATCTCATCCTCTACCCCACCGACACCCTTTGGGGCATTGGATGTGATGCCACCAACGCGGAGGCCGTAAAAAAGGTCTATACCCTAAAGGAGCGGGAGGACAGCAAGGCTTTGATCTGCCTTGTGTCCGACCAGGCCATGTTGGAACGCCATATAAGGGAAGTCCCGGATCTGGCCTATGATATCATCGATTTGGCCACCAAACCCACCACCATAGTTTACGATGGGCCGGTGGGCATTGCAGGGAACCTTGTGGCCCCTGACAATACCCTGGCCATTCGGGTGGCCTCGGACAAATTCTGCCAATACCTCATCCGAAGGTTCGGGAAGCCCATTGTGTCCACTTCGGCCAATATTTCGGGAAGACCGGCTCCAAAGCAGTTCCAGGATATAAGCCCTGAAATTTTAAAAGGTGTGGACTATGTGGTAAATTTGCCCCTTGAAAACAAAGATCCTGTACCCTCTTCCATCATCAGGTTGGGCAATGACGGACAGGTGAAGGTAATCAGGGAATGAAATGAAGGAGGTATTCCACAAAGAGGCCCTTGGGCATCCCATTTTTGAAACTATCGGAGCGGCATCGGATGGGCTTGGCGTGGATTCCTATGTGATCGGCGGTTACGTGAGGGATTACTTTCTCAAGGGAAAGAAGTCCAAGGACATCGATGTGGTGGTCTTGGGCAGTGGCATCCAATTGGCCAAAAAGGTGGCTTCCACCCTCAAGGGAAAACCCGAGGTTTCCGTGTTCAAGAACTTCGGTACGGCCATGATCAAGCACGGAGACCTGGAATTGGAATTTGTGGGCGCCCGAAAGGAAAGTTACCAACGGGACAGCAGAAAACCCATAGTGGAGGACGGAACCCTGGAGGACGACCAAAACAGAAGGGACTTCACCATCAATGCCATGGCCCTGTCCCTGAACAAAGAAAACTTTGGCTTGCTGTTGGACCCCTTTGGGGGCCTGACCGATTTGGAAGATAAAATCCTTCGCACCCCCCTGGAGCCGGGAATCACCTATTCCGACGACCCCTTACGCATGATGCGAGCCGTTCGTTTTGCCACCCAATTGGGCTTCGAAATCGAATTGGGGTCGTTACGGGCGATCACCGAAATGGGCGATCGTCTAAAGATCGTTTCCCGGGAACGCATCGTGGACGAACTCCATAAAATATTGATGGCCCCAAAACCCTCCATCGGTTTTAAATTGATGCACCAAACCGGCTTGCTGCACATGATTCTCCCCGAACTCATCGCCCTTGAAGGTATTGAAGAAAAGGAAGGTCAAAGCCATAAGGACAACTTTTGGCACACCCTGGAGGTAGTGGACAATATAGCCACCACCACGGACAACCTTTGGTTGCGATGGGCCGCCCTGTTGCACGACATCGGCAAGGCCCCGACCAAAAGGTTCGACAAAAAGATCGGATGGACCTTCCACGGCCATGAGTATGTGGGTTCCAAAATGGTCCCCAAACTGTTCAAAAGGTTAAAAATGCCCTTGAATGAAAAAATGGCGTTTGTCCAAAAAATGGTGATGATGAGCTCCAGGCCCATCAGTCTTTCTGAGGAGCATGTGACCGACTCGGCAGTGCGGAGGCTCGTCTTTGATGCCGGGGATCATGTGGACGATCTGATGACCCTCTGTGAGGCGGATATCACCACCAAGAATCCAAGAAAGCAAAGGAGGTACAAAAACAACTTCCAATTGGTACGCCAAAAAATAGTGGAAGTCGAACAACGGGACCATATACGGAATTTTCAACCCCCGGTCTCCGGGGAGGAAATCATGGAGGCCTTCAATCTAAAGCCCTCCAAGGAAATCGGAATTATCAAGGAGGCCATCAAAGAAGCGATCCTGGATGGGGAAATCCCCAACGAACACGGGGCGGCCCATAAATTCATGTTGGAAAAAGGCAAGGAAATGAACCTTAAAACATCTTTAAAATGAAAAAGAACAAGGCTGTGGTCTATTGGTTGTTGTGTGGTTGCTTTCTCATCTTTGTCATGGTCCTCGTGGGCGGGATCACCCGGCTCACCAATTCCGGGCTTTCGATCTCCGATTACAAATTGATCACAGGCACCCTTCCCCCCATGAACCATGAACAATGGGAGGAGGCCTTTGAACTGTACAAACAGTATCCCGAATACCAGTTGCTCAACAATCATTTTGGCCTGGAGGACTTCAAGGAGATCTATTTTTGGGAATGGCTCCACAGGCTTTTGGGCAGACTTCTGGGCTTGGTGTTCATCATCCCCTTCCTCTATTTTTTGATCAAGAAAAAATTGGACCGGGCCACCTTGGGGAAGAGTTTGATCCTGTTGTTTTTGGGAGCCTTCCAGGGATTTCTGGGCTGGTATATGGTAAAGAGCGGTCTGGTGGACCGTCCGGATGTGTCCCATTACAGGCTCGCGGCCCATTTGGTGACGGCCTTTGTCACCTTTGCCTATAGCCTCTGGGTCGCCCTGGATCTTATCTATCCCCAAAAAAAGGAAGCCCATAAAAAAATGAGGAACCTGGTCCGCGTGGGCATGGCCATCCTATTGGTCCAGATCATCTGGGGCGCCTTTGTGGCCGGTCTGGATTCCGGGCACATCCACAACCACTGGCCCATGATGAGCGAGGGAAAACTGATGCACCCCACGGTGTACCTCGAACAACAGCCCCTGATCAAGAATTTTTATGAGGGCCGCAGCGGGGTACAGTTCGTACATCGCTACCTGGCCTATATCGTGGTGGGTTATATCCTTTGGCTATGGGTCAAATCGCGGAGATTTCCGCTTACCCCATTACAGGATCAGGGATTGAAAAGCCTGGTCATCCTGGTCTTCCTCCAGTTTTTATTGGGGGTGTTCACCCTGGTGTACGCCGTCCCCATTTGGTTGGGGGTAGCCCACCAGATC
>CALDPL010000205.1 GCA_937911965.1 uncultured Allomuricauda sp.
TGTTCGGTAACATTAACAACAAAGATACTGTCGATAAACGGGATGATCCAATGAAAACCGGGGCCTGCAAAACCCGAATATTTCCCCAATCTTTCGATCAGGCCCCTTTGTGTGGGGCGAACGATTTTGATTCCTATGAATAGGAAGATCAAAACAGGAATAAGGATTATAATATAAGTATACATGCCAAACTATTTTAAAATTGTTTATTGGAACCTTTTTTTGATGCTACTCATACCCACTTTTAATGATGGTGGAAATCATTTTAAAGCGCTCATTGGCCTTTATGGCATTCCTGGAATGGGCGGGGATGATAATGGACTGCCCTGTTTCCAAAGTCTGCGAATTGTCATTGATCAAAATCTCGGCCCTGCCCTCAATGATTTGGATGAACGTATCGAAAGGCGATATTTTTTCCGTTAGGATCTCACCTGTATCAAAAGAGACAGCGGTGACATTTCCTGTGGTTTTTTTTATGATGGTCTTGATCACCACTGCATTGGGGACATATTCGATGATCTCCACGATGATGAAGACTTTTGATTTTTCGACCTCTATATTTTCCATAATTAAAGTTTTATGGGGGAGGATAATGGGTTTTTCTTCCTTCCTGACCCCTGAATAAAGGTGCGGAATCTTTAAGTATAATGTATTACATAGGATAGAGGAATAGTTACAGTTTTCCCACATTTATCATGGGATTGATAGAAGTCGAGATAACTTTAGTGGTATGCCGTGAAATTTACCTGGACAATGTTCATCTTACCAGAACAATCAAATGTCCTCAAGGTTTTTCATGCGTTTCTTTTTCAGTTTTTTGTAGTACGAGGGGGTGAGTCCCGTAACTTTTTTAAACTGGTTCGATAAATGTGAGACACTACTGTAATGTAGCAAATAGGATATTTCGGTCAGGTTCAACTCATCATAGAGCAACAATTCCTTTATCCTTTCTATTTTGTGCATGATTATGAATTGCTGAATGGTGACCCCCTTAACCTCTGAAAACATGTTTGCCAAATAAGTATAGTCATATCCCAATTTTTCGCTGATGTAGTAAGAGTAATTCACTTTGGGCAGTTCATCCGAATAATGGATCATCTCGATGATTATCGACTTGATTTTTTCAATGATGATATTCCTATTGTCATCAAGAAGTTCGAGACCATATCTTTTTAGGTTCTTACGTAAAGCATCTCTTTGAAAATCGGAGATATCTTCCATGATTTCTATGGTTCCTAGATCTACATTGACATAATGGAGGCCAAGCTTTTTGAGCTCCTCCTTTACCACCATTTTGCAGCGCAGGCTCACCATGTATTTTATGTATAGAAACATTGTTTTTGGAATTGGTTGTTCTAGGGCAAACGAAATACTGAGGACGACAGCAATATGTGATTTATACAACTTTTGCCAGAAATCATATAAGTAACAGGAATGAATATAAACCTACCTTATACTGCTAAGTAAAAAGAAAGGTCATGCAAAATAAAAGAGAAGGAAATCAACTGATGCAAGAGATTTTTGATTTGACCCTTTCCTTTCAAATGGAGTTCCCTGAAATATACGACAATTTATTGGAAACACCACTCTTTTTAAACTATGAAAGCAGAGGAATATCAGAAAATGAATTTGAGGGGTATTACAAATTTCTCAAGACGCAGCTCCAGGTTTTCGAAAAGGAAGCATTTGTTGTAAACCATACAGGATTTGGACGAAAGCAGTGATTAGTTTTCATGCAGAATTTAATTGAAACTCCAATAACCTGTGATATATATAAGATTTATAAAGATTTCTGTTGTGGACTCCCTAAATGTATGCACCACCTTTGTATTGTTCATTTTAATCAAAAAATTAAACAGTAACCATTATATGCTATGAAAAAGGAAAATTTTATTCAAGCAATCCCCGGAAAGATCAAGCGTTACCTTAGACCGATGTTTTATAACGGAAGAAACGGGCAGATCAAGGAAGCACAAAAAACGGACAAAGATCAGCCTTGGTTTACTTAAGACCAAGGAAGACTTGCGGGACCATGGAGGAAGAACGGGGGAACGTTCTGTTTAAAAGTATTGATTTAACCGGTCGATAAATGCTTCTGAATTTTTTTTCCAGGAGCTCAGAAAAGGGCAGGAACTCAAAAACACTGCCCTTTTTAAAACTAAGTGCCAAACTCTAAAAGAGTGATGGCCTCCTTGATCACGACTTTTTAAAATCCCAAACACAGGTTGGGGGGCAACAATGCTAATTCAAAACCCTTATGCGAAAATGTGCAATCTATTTCATTCTTTTTTTAGCAATGCTGTTACTTGCCTGCTCAATACCATAAAACAATGATAATTTAAATAATACACCATGTCAAAAGAAAAAGAAGGAAAGAAAAAAACGGGCAAGACAGCTCCCTCAAAAACGCCTAAAGAGAAAAAAGCCGCCAAAAAGGCAAAGCGGGATGCCAAAGATTGGTCTGAATAGAAAAGAGAAGCCCATCAATCATGGAAACAGGAGAATTTGAGGAGTCCAAAACGTTTAACCTAGCCAATATACTGGAGTTTGATTCCGACGCCATTGTGGTTAAAAACATATGTCTCCAGGATAACTGTGTCATACAGGCATTCGCATTTGATTTTGGCAAGGTGTTGTCCCATGGCGAATCACCTTATATTCGATTCGTCCATATCATTGAAGGAAAGGCCGAGGTGGTCATAAACGGTAATTCCACTTTCATGCAGAGAGGTGATTCCATAATTATCCCTGCATCCACACCCTGTTCCTTTGAAGCGAACCATAAGTTCAAGATGCTCTGTACCACCATGAAAAATGAGTGAGCCATCTATTTCATTTTTAGAAAAACATATCCAGTGAAAAAGAATCCCATGGGAAATAGATATAAAAAAGGCGATTTTGTTTTTGCCAAGGTGGACACTATCCCACTAAGTGTGTAAATTCAAATAGCAGGGGTTTGGCTTTTACTTAAAGCCTGACCCTTTTTTCATAGATCGTGAGGAACTGGTTCAAAACGATGCCCCAGTCCCTGATGGGCATGGTCCATTTTTTTGTGGCCTCCCTCATGGCCAAATATACGGATTTCATCACAGCATCATCGGTCGGGAAGGACAGCTTGTTCTTGGTGTACTTCCTTATCTTACCGTTGAGGTTCTCGATAAGGTTGGTGGTATAGATGATCTTCCTGATCTCCAGGGGGAACTCGAAGAACACGGTGAGCTCGTCCCAGTTCTCCCTCCAGCTCTTTATCGCATAGGAATACTTGCCCTCCCATTTTTGGGCAAAGTCCTCCAGGGCGGCCCTGGCGGCCTTCTCGTTGGGGGCGTTGTAGATACCCTTCATATCGGCGGTGAAGGCCTTCTTGTCCTTCCAGACCACATAGCGGCAGGCATTGCGTATCTGGTGCACAACGCATATCTGGGTCTTGGATTCCGGGAAGACGTTCCCGATGGTATCGGTAAATCCGTTCAGGTTGTCCGTGGCGGTGATCAGGATGTCCTCGGTGCCACGGGCCTTGATGTCGGTGAGCACCGACATCCAGAAGGAGGCCGATTCGTTCTTGCCCAGCCACAGGCCGAGCACCTCCTTCCTTCCATCCCTGCGCAGCCCCACGGCTATATGGACGGTCTTGTTGATGACCTTGGATCCCTCACGGACCTTGAAGACGATGCCGTCCATCCACACGATCAGGTAGACCGGCTCCAGGGGGCGGTTCTGCCAGGCAACGATGTCCCCGGTCACCCTTTCCGTGATCCGGGAGATGGTGGAAGTGGAGACCTCGAAGTTGTATACTTCCCGTATCTGCTCCTCGATGTCACTGTTGGTCATTCCCTTGGCATAGAGGGACACGATCACGTTCTCGATCCCGTCGACCATGTTGCCCCGCTTGGGCACGATGGTGGGGTCAAAGGAGGCCTCCCGGTCCCTGGGGACCTGGATCCGGGATTCCCCGAAGGAGGTGCGCACCGTTTTGGCGGAATACCCGTTGCGGGCATTGGGATTGGCGGAACGCTCGTTCTTGCCATAGTCCAAATGGCCGTCGAGCTCCCCTTCAAGCATTTTTTCAATACCGCGCTTCTGCAGTTCCTTTAAAAATCCGTTGAGCTCGTCACCGGTCTTGAACTGCTTTAAAAAGTCATCGTTGAATAGATCTTCTTTGTTCATTTGTGTGTAAAGGTTTAAAGTTAAAAAATTAGCGGGGGCCGGCCCCCGCTAATTTCTATTTACACACTTTATAGGATAGTCCCTTCAAAATCAAGCATGCTCCAATCTGGTGCACCTTTGCCGAAATTCAATATGAATTCCTTGTCTTTTTCCGTTAGGTTTTGACGGATTTCATTTACCAATTCCTTTCGGGTCTTTTCAAAATCTGCATAGGTGAAGGGTTCTGGGCTCATACCTTCAAATTGGTTGGCCATGGTTTCCCTTTGGTCGATAAAATTGGGATGTAACATTTCGTGCAATGGACGTTTACTGCTCAAAAGGAACAACATAAAACCCTTTTTGATTTCCTCCGTAAATCCTTCATTTTGCAGTAGATATTTTACATCAAACATATCCCTGGGATGTTGTCGGTCCAATGCGGCACAGATCTTTCCACCGAACAACTGTCCCAAAGGAACTACCGGTACGGCACAGAAGACATCAAATTCTTCTTGAGCTGCTTCACATAACGGCATTGTTACGGGTTCATCCAAAATACCTCTGTTGATTTGGTTCACTTCTATTTTTATCTGTGCTTTTATAGCAGTGATTTGAAGTTTTAAGGTTTCCCTATTCAACTTAATTGTTGCTTCTGGTATAATTTTTTCCAGCCTTGCTTTAACTTGGCTGAGGCTGTCAATACTATTCTTAAATGACGTTTTTCTATCCTCTATGGGTACGTAGGTCAAGTCAATATCCACGGATAGTCTGATCATGTCTCGTACAAATAAGTTTATGGCGGTCCCTCCATGCAATGCGAAAACAGCTTCCTTTGCCACTTCCGGCAACACTTGTAACATTAGTGAGACTTGCTGTTTATAATCTTTCATGATTTTCCAATTCTTTTGGGACTGTGATTTGATATTTGGATATATAAACACCACCTTTTACCAAGGAGCGCTTCCCTTTCCCAAGGTCGATTTCCTCCAAATCAATATATTCGAACCAGTCGTGCCTTGCCTTTTCTGCCAAATACAGGAAAAGCCTCTTAACTTTTATGGAAGTACATTCTCCTAAAAGCTCCTGTACTTGTTTTGGCCTCAGGTTGTTCAACCCTTCCATGATTTCGTAACATTCCAACAATTCCTGTTTCTTGGGCGTTAGGTATAGACATTCCATCAAAGCTCTTGTTGGGTTGGATACCAACAAATTGAACGTCCCCTGTTCCAAGGTTTGCAGTCCTATTTTGGGCGGAAGAAAAGAGGAACTGAAATAGCGTACATTTACTCCCCAGTTATATTTCGAAAACCAAGCAGGCAATTTCTCTTCGCTTCCCCCGAACAGTGATATTTGTTTTGTTGATAGTTCCAGATAATGGGCTTTACCCAATAATGATAAGGCGGTTTTTCCTCCTGGATGGATATTCAGGCCAGCTTGTTCTTGCAGCGCAAACAATGCTCCTTGATATGTGGGATTATCTCCCGCTCGTATCCATGCTCCTGTTCCTATGGAATGAATCCAATTGCTGCTCCTATATCGGTTTAGCAATTGGGTGGAGAACCCGTTTTCCGTTAACCATGAACTTAAATACACAACTCCCCGAGGCTGTGAATTAAGAAGACGTTTTATTTTTTGTTCTTTTTCCAAACTTAAAGTTTCTGTTTTTGACTTTTTTTAAACTATTAAAGCATTTTTAAGTTTATTATAACACGAATATACAAACCATAAGTTTGTTTATTTATAAAATTATAAACTAATTTATGAAAATATTGTAAATTACTAGATTGATCTGTTTGATATAGTGACTTTATCGAGCCAGGTTAAAATCAATTGTCCTCGATAACGAGGACACCCATGTAATTGCCTTGGTGAGGTGGGGATATTGGCGCTTGGTGCGGTTTTGCCGACTCAGGCCTATATCCTTTGTCCCCAGCGGACAATAAATTTTGATCCGTTTGCCCCTTTTCCATCGGGCTTGTTACAATCTGGGCAATGGTGGCTTTACCTTGGAACAGGATGGCCATTCCCGGACTATGGAGGGAATGACCCTCAATGGGAAGCCCTTCGACGAAATGTTCATACCCCATGACAGTTTCAAAGCAGGAGGTACATTTTCCATGGAAACCTCAAATTGAAGGAGGTTCAGTTTTTTGATGGGTTGGGGACTTTTTAAGTTGGTTCTCCATAACATAGGACTGCGATGTTAGTCCAAAAGAAAAAATCAAGTTGGTTTATTAGGGCCAATCCCCAAATTTTTGGTTGTCAAGGAGGTTGGTCTTTTGTTTGGCCCCATTTTGTACAATTTCCGAAATATCTGTTTTGGAGGCAACCATTATGAAGACCCAAACTTGGTGCTTTTTGTTTAAATTTGAAAGACTGAAAACCAGTGGATTCCTGCACCCAAAGGGACTTGGCCCACATACCGATTCGGCCAATGTTGGGGTATACAGGGAAGTATTGATGGACAAACATTGAAACATGGTAACCTCAATCGCAACCCATGGAGCCAAACCAACTTCTTCCGATAGTATTGGAAAAATGTTTTTTGTGCTATCAGGAATTTTCCTGTTCATTGTGGGTCTGACCATTTTTCAGGATTTCCTGGCATCAAAAAGAAATGGCCATGGGTTCTATTTCGAAGAGTCCCTGCTCTTTAAAACCGTTTGGTTTCTGTTCATCCCTATCCTAACATTCCTGCACAAAACAATGAAAAAGATGAAATTGGACAATTTTTCCAAGACAGCACTTTTCATTGTATCGCCCGTAGTACTCCATCTTTTGATCATGCCCATTGTTGCCCTGGTTTTTTCATTGCTCTTTTTTCAGGGCAGGTATGACCTGTACAAATTCTTTTCCTTTGCCATGGCCAATGATCTATACATATTGGTCCTTGTCTATTCCGGCTTTGTATTGGGCCACGCCTATTTTTCAGGCCATTCACCAAACAGAGGTGTTGCCGAACAGAAAGTTGCATTGGATACCATTGTCATCAAAAATGGAAAAGACCATAGGATCGTGCATGTGGAAGACATCATCCTGATCACTTCCGATGCCCCTTACATTTCAATCCATCTTAAGGACAAAAAGTATCTACATTCCGATACCTTGAAATCCCTTTGTGAACAGTTGGACAACAAAGTCTTTGTCCAGGTCCACAGATCCACTTTGGTCAACATCACAAAAGTAGGCTTGTTCAGATCTCGACTCAATGGAGACTATGATTTGCAAATGGAAAACGGGGAGTGGGTTAGATTGAGCAGGACGTACGCAACAAATTTCAAAACCCATTACAATCCAGGTCATCGGGTCGGCCCCTAAACTCATCGTCCCGGAACATTCAATTTCTCATTGCCTCTCCACATCCATAATTTTATTGGGTCACTATATTTAGAATACGACAGACCATGGATGATAAAATCGGAACAGTTCTATTAAGGCTTTTTTTGGTTCTTTGGGTGTGCACTTCCTGCAATGCCCAAACAAAACAAACAACGACCCAAATTGTTGGTGGCGGTTGCGAGGGTTGCGTGGCAATTTATGAATACGGAGATAAAAAACTAACTCCAATCGACACGCTCCCCGAATATGAAAACAACGAACCCAAATTGAAAATCTTGGGGACCGTTTTCAAAAAGGATGGCAAAACCCCTGCAGAAAATGTCATCATCTACATCTACCACACCAACAGACAAGGCGTTTATGAAACCAAGGGCAACGAAAAAGGTTGGGCAAGAAGACACGGGTTTATCCGGGGCTGGGTCCAAACCGGAAAAGACGGAAAATACTCTTTCCATACGTTTAGACCCGTGGCATACCCCGACAGGAGTGAACCCGAGCATATCCATATAACGGTGAAGGAGCCTGGTAAAAATGAATATTACCTCGATAGTTACCAGTTTGACGATGACCCCTTACTCAGCCGAAACGAAAGAAATCAATTGGAGGATCGGGGTGGTTCCGGAATTGTGAAACCATACGAAGCAAATGGTATGATTACAATCAAACGGAACATTATTTTGGGTCAAAACATTCCAAACTATGAATAAGTTGTTTTGCCTTATCCTTCCTGTGTTGATGTTGGCTTGTATTGCCAAACATGATTCAAAGGCCCAAAAGGTTACGGTATATCCCAAAGTGGAATACAATGTCCAAAAAGTAACCGACACCCTCAAAATAAATCTTCAAGATTCAAATATCGATTGGAAGGCCACTGAAATGTGGGGGGCAAAAAGTCGGAGAGGAACCCTGTCGTTTGAGGATGGCTTTTCTTGTTTACCGACGGGCAAATGGTGGGCGGGGGTTTTAAAGTGGATATGGAGACCATGGATGTAACAGATATGCCCACTCACGAAACTATTGCCCGGAAAAACCTGCTCGATCATTTGAAAAGTGATGATTTTTTCAATGTTGCCCATTACCGCTCGGCCACAATGAAATTTGTGAGCGTTCACAAAATCACAAAAGACAGTCTTAAAATTTCAGGAAACCTACAGATACGTGAAATGACCAAGAGTATAGAGTTTTTGGTCTATTTTAAAGACAGTATGTTCAGTACTAAATTCACGTTTAACCGCCTTGATTGGAATATTGCCTATCAGGGCATTGCAGATAAAAAACATCTCGTCAATCTGATACCACCACTTAAAGTTGACTTCCAAACGGGCAACATGACTTTGGCGTTAAACAGTGCATTTACCAAAATATTATTACAAAAGAACAAGTAACAAAATAAAAAAAATGAACTTTATCGACAAAAAGGTTTCTATTGAAAAAGCGATTGGGATTTTGGCACAACATGATATCCATGTGGATGAAGACGAGGCGACTGTTATATTGGACCTTCTCTATTTAATGTCAAAGAACCTCAAGGAACCAAAGAAGATGAAAATATCAGAACCTTAAGGGGATATCGAACTGCTCGGAAAATACTGCAAAACAGAGAACTGGGGCAATCTTTTAAACAATACGATACTAAAGTCCGAAAACTTTGTTCGTGAAAATCGAACCAAATATAACCAGACAATAAACGTTTGATCTATAGACACTTATACGTATAAAAAAAGGAGAAATCCATTGATTGGTTTCTCCTTAAGTCGGGATGACTGAACCATCCATATGATTATATGTTGTTGTAAATCAGAAACAAGCACTGAAATTCCAGAACCTGCACACCTTATTGCTCATTTATCATGAAATTGAGAATAAGAACATATCCATTTGCTACTAAAAATACTGAAATCTGTTTAAAAAGAATGAATTACCTTGAAAAAAATTTTAATCAATCGAACCAATATTCGAATTTCATATTTTACCAATCTATATCTATTTAGAAGTCCTGTCCTAAAGATCTGGGTATCTACAAATCAGATTACATAATTCTGATTGATTAAAAAT
>CALDPL010000206.1 GCA_937911965.1 uncultured Allomuricauda sp.
AATTGGACAAGGAACGCATCATAACCTCCACGGAAGCCCTTTCGCTCAAGGAGATTCCCAAGCACTTGATCGTCATCGGGGGCGGGGTCATCGGCTTGGAGCTTGGACAGGTGTATAAAAGATTGGGTGCCGAGGTCACCGTAGTGGAATATATGGACCGCATCATCCCCACCATGGACGCGGGCCTGTCCAAGGAACTGACCAAGGTGCTGAAAAAACAAAAAATGTCCTTCCTCCTGTCACACAAGGTAAAATCGGTGGAACGCAAAGGGAAGGAAGTCATCGTCAAGGCGGATGACAAAAAGGGCCAGGAAGTGGTCCTCAAAGGGGATTATTGTCTGGTGAGTGTGGGACGAAGACCCTATACCGATGGCCTGAAGGCCGAGGCGGCCGGCATAAAATTGGACGATCGTGGCCGGATCGAGGTGAACGAACGCCTGCAGACCAATGTATCCAACATCCATGCCATCGGGGATGTGGTCAAGGGCGCCATGTTGGCGCACAAGGCTGAGGAAGAAGGGGTCCTTGTGGCCGAATATCTCGCAGGGCAGAAGCCCCATATCGACTACAATCTCATTCCCGGGGTGGTATATACCTGGCCGGAAGTGGCCTCGGTGGGCAAGACCGAGGAACAATTGAAGGAAGCCGGGGTGGCCTATAAGGCCGGGCAGTTCCCAATGCGTGCCCTAGGACGCGCCAGGGCCAGTATGGACCTGGATGGCTTTGTCAAAATATTGGCCGACAAAAACACCGATGAGGTATTGGGAATCCATATGATCGGGGCCCGTGCCGCCGATCTTATAGCCGAAGGGGTGACCGCCATGGAATTCCGTGCCTCGGCCGAGGATATCTCCAGGATGAGCCATGCACACCCCACCTATTCGGAGGCCGTCAAGGAAGCGGCCTTGGCCGCCACTGAGAACAGGCCCCTACATATATGATCGATGGAAATTGAACCAGGAAAGGGAGACGGGAAGCAATTTCCGGTTCCCTAATTTCTTACGGTGCGCAAAAACTTTCTCAAGGCCAAGCGGAAGCGGACGGTAATTTCCCTGATCAGGGGTGCAGATCCCATTTTGATCTCGGTCAATAGGTTTTTGGCTGAATTGTGCACCAGGGCGATCCGGGTATTGATCCTGGCCTGCATTCCATGGTACCTCAAGGCCAAAAAGGAGCACAATATCATAAATAGAATGGCCCCGGGAACCACAAGGGCAGGGCTTAGAGATGCGCTGAAAAAACGATATAGCCCCAACCCGGTAAAGCTTCCGTAAAGGACAATATAATGGATCACATAGATGGAGAGCGTACCGGCTCCCAGCGCCAGGATCGTGGACCATACGAAACCCATGGTGAAAATCACCAGCAGGACCGTTGCGCGACGGAGCACCACGTTGCTGCGGGCATCGGATTGGGCGCCATCGCCAGGATCGTTTTGTGGACCATAAACCGCCTAAGGGCGATAAAGACCGAGAACACGATCAGCACATTGCCCAAGCGGATGAACAGGTAGTTGTTGGCCTCGATCATCCTAAAGAGTTCCAGCCCGCTCCATTGGTACATTTGGGAAAATGCAGGGGAGGAGCCGTAGATCAAGAAGCTTCCCATGAACAGTGAAAGGACAA
>CALDPL010000207.1 GCA_937911965.1 uncultured Allomuricauda sp.
CGCATCGTCGTTCGTCGACCCAGTGGGCCCTGCCCCTCCGGGCTGGCGCCTGCGGTCTCCTCGCCGGCCTGCTCGCGGCCATCGCCCCGGCGGGCGCCGCGCCGGCCCCGGGGTGGCTCGCCGCCACCAGCCGGGCGATGTGGTGCTGGACGATGCGGCCTTTCCCATCATCGGGGAAGGCGGGGCAAGGCCCAACGACAATTTTAGGACGCAGTTGGTGGCCAATGCCAAGGCGGCCATCGACGCCGTGGATGCCCTGGGCTATATCGACCGGGAACGGGTCGCCGTGGGGGGCCACAGTTACGGGGCCTTCATGGTGGCCAACCTGCTGTCCCATAGCGACCTCTTCGCAGCGGGATTGGCCCGGAGCGGGGCCTATAACAGGACCCTCACCCCCTTTGGGTTCCAAAGCGAGGAGCGCAACTATTGGGAGGCCCCTGAAATCTATTACGATATGTCCCCCTTCATGCATGCCGATAAGATGAAGACCCCCTTGCTGTTGGTCCATGGGGCGGCCGATAACAATTCGGGAACCTATCCCATGCAGAGCGAGCGGTATTTCAACGCCCTCAAGGGCCTGGGTGCCACGGTCCGCTTGGTGATGTTGCCCAAGGAAAGCCACGGGTACCGGGCCAGGGAAAGCGTTTTGCACCTGTTGTGGGAACAGGACCAATGGCTGGAGCGCTATGTGAAGAACAAAGGGGAATCCCAGGATACCCCATGATCGGGGCATTGCCTCCCAACAGCGGGGATACATGACATTTTACTCGGCACTGCCGCTGCCCTACCCTTCCATATAGGGAAGTAGGGCAGCTTCCCGTGCCAGTTTGTCAGCTTTGTGATTCTGGTATTTTTTTTGTCCCATCGGGATGGATAATATCAAATAAGCATATAAGAATGGCAACAGGTAAAATCAATGTTTCGGTAGAGAATATTTTTCCCTTGATCAAAAAATTTCTCTACAGCGACCATGAAATCTTCCTCAGGGAACTTATTTCGAATGCAACGGACGCTACCCTAAAACTCAAACACCTGACCTCCATAGGGGAGGCCAAGGTGGAATATGGAAATCCCATCATCGAGGTCAGGGTGGACAAAGAGAACAAAAAAATACACATTCTGGACCAGGGCATCGGGATGACCGAGGAAGAGGTCAAAAAATACATCAACGATGTGGCCTTTTCTGGGGCCGGGGAATTCCTGGACAAATACAAGGATGCCGGAAAGGATGCCGGGATCATAGGCCATTTTGGTCTGGGCTTCTATTCGGCCTTCATGGTGGCCGAACGGGTGGAGATCATCACAAAAAGTTATACGGACGGGGCCGCCGTCCATTGGGAGTGTGACGGTTCCCCTGAATTTACCCTGAAACCTTCGGAGCGGACCGAAAGGGGCACGGAAATCATCCTCCATATAGACGGGGAGTCCGAGGAATTTCTGGAGGAGTCCAAAATCCGGGAACTCTTGGTGAAATACAACAAGTTCATGCCCATTCCCATCAAATTTGGGACCCGGACCGAGGCCCTTCCCAAGCCCGAAGGGGCCAAGGAGGACGAGCCCGCACCGACCGTGGAGGTGGATGACATCATCAACAATCCAAAACCGGCCTGGACCAAGCAGCCCAGCGACCTACAGGACAGCGACTACAAGGAATTCTACCGCGAACTCTATCCCATGCAGTTCGAACAGCCGCTGTTCCACATCCACCTCAACGTGGACTATCCCTTCAACCTGACCGGAATCCTGTATTTCCCTGCGCTCAAGGGAGACCTGAACATCCAAAAGGACCGGATACAACTCTATCAGAACCAGGTCTTTGTCACCGACAATGTGGAGGGCATAGTCCCCGAGTTCCTGACCATGTTGCGGGGGGTCATCGATTCCCCCGACATTCCCCTGAACGTTTCCAGGTCCTACCTGCAGGCCGACGGGGCCGTTAAAAAGATTTCCTCCTACATCAGCAGGAAGGTGGCCGATAAACTGGCTTCCCTGTTCAAGAAGGACCGGGAGGATTTCCAACAGAAGTGGAACGACATCAAATTGGTGATCGAATACGGGATGCTCACCGATGACAAATTCTTTGAAAAGGCCGAAAAATTTGCACTCTACCCCACTGTGGACGGCAATTACTTCACCTTTGAGGAGCTGCAGGACAAGATCAAGGACGCCCAGACCGACAAGGACGGCCAATTGGTGGTCCTCTATGCCTCGGACAAGGAAGGGCAGCATTCCTATATCGAAGCCGCCAAGGCCAAGGGCTATGAGGTATTGCTCATGGATTCCCCCATTGTCCCCCATCTTTTGCAGAAATTGGAAACCTCCAAAGAGAAGCTCTCCTTTGCAAGGGTGGATGCGGATCCCATTGAAAAATTGATCAAAAAGGAAGAGCCGAGCATATCAAAATTGTCCGAAGAGCAACAGGACATGCTCAAAAAGGAATTGGAGACCGTGATCACCGACAAGGGCTATACCATACAGCTGGAGGCCATGGACAGCACGGCATCCCCCTTCATCATCACCGAACCCGAGTTCATGAGAAGGATGAAGGACATGCAGGCCACCGGAGGTGGCGGGATGTTCGCCATGGGCAATATGCCGGAAATGTACAACCTGATCGTGAACACCAACCACGAACTGGTCGAGGAAATCCTCGAAACCAAGACCGCCAAAAAAAGGGAGCGGCTGATCAAGCAGTCCCTGGACCTGGCACGCTTGTCCAAGGGGCTGTTGAAAGGTGGGGAGCTCACCGAGTTCATCAACAGGAGCTACGCCATGATCAAATAGGACATTCCCTGGCTCCATGACATTTAAAAGGCGGCCCCCCACGGCCGCCTTTTCCATTGTGTTCAATTGGGAAGCCTTCGTTCCTACTGCCGCTTCAATACGGAAAACTGTACTGGAGGGAACAGGCAAAAGATCGGAACGGCCTGTGCCGCGATCCTGGAGGGGGCAAATCGGCCCATCCAGGCCCAGAGGCCCTCAATTGTGGGGAACAGGTCCAAAGGTTTCCCAAGGCTTGCCATAAACAACCCCGCCCTATCCCCGCCCAAGAGGGAAAGACTCAAAAAATGGGCATAAAAAAAGGGGGCTTTTGACCCCCTGGACTTAAAAATTAACTAAACAAACTACTTTACTTCCACGATTTCCCTGTAGGTTCCATGGATATCGGATACCACTATGGTGTATTGATCCTCATAGGCCTTTTCAAAGTTGAAGGCCTTTTCCACAACGAGTTTCCCCTGCACGGTTTCATTGTAGACCAAACGCATTTCGCTATCATAAACCTTAAGGCTTACCTTCCCTTGGGAGGTGTTCAAAAGGTTCATCATCACGGTCTGTCCCCTTTTGACGAATATGGGCTCCACATCAAAGTGGATGATACTTTTTTCAACCCCATTTTTAATGGGTCCGTTGGCCCGGGCCAAAGGGCCTCCCATCAGGACGGCTGCCAGTACCAGGATTTTTGCAATTGTTTTCATGACGTTTTTTTTATTGATTACAAGACAAAAGTAGATGGGTTCAAGGAGGGGGAACACCACTGGATTCTCCAGTTTATATGGAATTTTACCGCGTTAGCCATATTATGGTATCATTAAGGACAATAGAACATATATTTTGGGTAATTTTGCAGATTTAAGGCCCTGATCGGGGGTCTACCTTTAAGCCTAAAAAAACTGAACATGAACCAAAAAGCTGCTTTTGAGGCCATAGCCCCCAATTTTGGCAACTCCTTTACCTATCAGAGGTTCGATCGCAACAATGAGAATGGGAGCAGGGGATGGCACTACCACCCGGAACTTGAATTGGTCTATGTACATGGGGGATCGGGCAAAAGACAGATCGGCAGCCATGTTTCCTATTTTCGGGAAGGGGACCTGATCCTCATTGGGGCGAACCTTCCCCATTGCGGCTTCACCGATAAACTGACCGGGAACAAGAGCGAGACCCTGGTTCAGATGAAGCCGGACTTTTTGGGCAGTGACTTTTTCAAGATTCCCGAAATGAAGAACATCCAGAACCTCTTCGAGGTGGCCAAAGGGGGAATCGCATTCTTGGGCCGGACCAAGGTCATGGTCGGTGAAAAAATGGAAATCTTGGAATATCAGACCGATTTTCAAAGGCTGTTGTCCATCCTGAACATATTGAACCTATTGGCCACTTCAGAGGATATGCAGCTCTTGAACGCGGAAGGCTTCTCCATGGAGACCGAGGTTAAGGACAACGACCGGATCAATACGGTGTTCAACCATGTAAAGACCCATTTCAGGGAGGACATCGCCTTGGAACACATGGCCGATATGACCAATATGACCGTGCCCTCCTTTTGCAGGTATTTCAAGAAGATCACAAACAAGACCTTTACAAAATTCGTCAATGAATACCGCCTGGTCCATGCCTCAAAGCTCTTGGCGGAGCAGCCCATCAGCATTACGGAGGTCTGCTATGAGAGCGGTTTCAACAACTTTTCCCATTTCAACAAGTCCTTCAAGGACTTTACCGGGCAGAATCCCTCCCAGTACAGAAACCAGCTCAAGGCCGTTTTGAACTGAGGAAGGTCAAGCAAAGAGTTCGTTCAAAACCTTGGCCAACCGATAGCCCCCCTTTTGCAACTGTTCGAACAAAAGTTCGTTATGGGCATAGGAATAGGCGTATCCCAATTTGTCCCCCACCTTCACCGTATCGTATAGTTCCCCACAGATTTCATGGGACTCGTCCACCCAATCATGGATGCTCCCGGCCTGGATTTGTTTGATTTCCTTTTTGGAAAAACGGTCAAGGGCCTCCGCCAGTTCGGTGAAGGTCATCCCAAAGGAATCGATAAGTTCTGTGTCCCATACCCGGTGCAGGTTGCTCCCCTTTCCGAACCATTGCACTTGGATGTCGTTGCCTCCCTTGTCCTCGGCCCTGCTGGTGTGCATGGGCTGGTGCAGGTCCCCGATCAAATGGACCAACATTTTGAGGTGAAAGACCCGCTGCTCCCTGGAATTGGCTTTGTTCGCCACTATGGCCGTACAGGTTTCAATGGCAGTGATGATATCGCCCTGTGGGCTTTTTTCCGAATCCTTGTACAAGACCCCCAAGGGGTAGTTCACATAGTGCCATGGATTGTACATATCGTAGCTGCGATCGGCCTTGATATCGTCCCCAAAGGTGGATACGAAGGCAAGGCTTTGGCCGTCCAAC
>CALDPL010000208.1 GCA_937911965.1 uncultured Allomuricauda sp.
CAACAGCAGCACCAGGCCAAGGAAGGAATAGACCCAAAAACAATCATGCACCAGGCCTTCCAAAACCTCATCCTTCCACACATCAACTATGAAATCGTGTTTTCGGCCAAGGTCTACGGGGCCTTCCACAATCACGAGGCCACCTTCGACCTCGAAGGCAAATTGTTGGAAATCCGAAGATACCTGCCACCAAACTATGACCATGTCCTATATCCATAAGCATTCCCTATACCTCCTATTGTTCACCTTTCTCGGCAGCTTGGCGTCCATGCAGGCCCAGGAGAGGTTCACGGGTTATTGGGAGCCCCAGGTATCCATCAACTACGGGGTGACCGGGGTGTATTCCCATAATTTCTCCCTGACCAACAGAATTTATCTCATCGATGTAGGGGAAGTCCGGCCCAAACTCAGGCAGTTCGAACTGGGGCATTTCTCAAAATTGAAAATCAGGGACGACCAAAGCCTCGCCCTCGGGATTCAATACAGGCTCAGGAACAATTTTGACGGAGGCGCCAACCAGTTGCGAATCACCCAACAGTACAGCCTCAACCACAGTCCCTTTGTACTGCGTTTCGGCCATAGGTTGCGTGCGGAACAGCAATTCCACAAAGACTTTACCATCCATAGGTTCCGGTATCGTTTTGCCGTGGATTTTCCCCTTCAGGGCCAAAAGGTGGACCCGGGGGAGCCCTATTTGGTAGGGAGTCTGGAACAATTGCTCAGCGTCCAAAAAGGGGCCTCCCCGGAATATGACGCCAGGCTGGTGGGGCAGGTTGGCTGGGAACTTGAACCGGGCCTCAAGCTCCAAATGGGGCTGGAATACCGATTGGAGGAATACAATTCAGACCTGCCCCAAAGCATCCTGATGCTGCTCACCTCCGCCCAGTTATCCCTTTAGGTGTCCCATAAATTCCGATCGGGGGATCAATTCGGCCCCAAGGCTTTCGAGATGCCCGCTATGGACCTGGCAATCGATCAGGCGAACCCCTCTTTGTCCCAATTCCCCCACCAATTGGATCAAGGCGAATTTGGAAGCATTCGATCTTAGGCTGAACATGCTCTCGCCACAGAAGATATGGCCCAGGTCCACTCCGTAGAGGCCCCCGACCAACTCGCCATCTTCCCATACTTCATAGGAATGTGCGTGGCCCATTCGGTGCAGGGCGCAATACCCCTGGACAAACCCAGGGTCGATCCAGCTGCCCACTTCCCCCTTGCGTGCTACCCCGGCACAATTCTCGATCACCCGATCGAAGCATTGGTCCCTGGTCAGGGTAAAGGTTCCGTTTCGCATAACTTTGCGCATGCTCTTGGATATTTTAAGCCGATCCGGAAAAAGGACCATCCGGGGGTCCGGAGACCACCAATAAATCAGGCCACCGCTTTTGAACCAGGGAAATATCCCTTCCCCATAGGCCAGCAGAAGACGCTGGGGGCCCAAGTCCCCTCCCAGGGCCAGCAACCCATCCTCCCGGGCCAAATGGACGGGTGGAAACTCCAAGCGATGGTCCAAAAGGGCAATGGGCCTTCGGCTATTGTTCGGGTCCATGGAACACAGACATTCCCAAAAGGGGCACCCCCTTAAAAGGGCAGATCGTCCTGTTCGTCCTCGTTGAGGTCTTCCACGGGCTCAAAGGCCTCCATGGGGGGAACGGGGGGCATGTCCCCGGAAGCGGAGGGCTCTTCCAGGTTTTCGATCCTCCAACCCTGAAGGGAATTGAAGTATTTGGTCTCCCCTTGGGGGTTCACCCATTCCCTACCTCTGAGGTTCAGGCTGATCTTGACCAATTGGCCCACTTTGTAGTTGTCCAATAATTCACATTTATCCTGTACAAATTCCACCATTATGGGTTGTGGATACTGCTCTTCCGTGGTAACCACAACCTCCCTTTTCCTAAAACCGTTGCTTCCATAGGTCTTGGTCTCATCGATCAACTTGATTCTTCCCTGAACTTCCATTGTGTTAATTTTTGTTGAAATTCAAAAGTAAACAAAATGAATGCCATTGGAAACCCGTTATGTCAACTAAGTATCAACAAGTCCTGCTTTTTCGGTTATCTTTAAAAACAAACAATTTCAAGATGAATTTCAGTTCCAAAAGGAAAGCCTCCAACATCACCCTGTTGATATCCGCATTCGCAATTGTCAGTCTGATCTTGTGGAACACCAATAGCTTTTTCAGGAAATTCAAGGAGGAGGAACGCCTGAAAATGGAGGTATGGGCAACGGCCCAGTCGGAACTCATACAGTCTCCCGTGGACCAGGAACTGGGCAACCTTACCCTAAAGGTAATGGCCAACAACACGTCCACCCCCATGATTTTGGTAAATCAGCGGGGATCCTACAAGACCCACAACATCCCCCAGGAGAAACTCTCGGACAGCAGTTATATCCGAAAGAAGATCGGGCAGTTCCAAAACGAGAACCAACCCATCGAAATCATACAGGACGGCGAACTTTTGGAAACCCTATACTACGGGAATTCGGAAGTGTTGAACAAACTCAAATACTATCCCTTGGCCCTGCTGCTGATCATCTTCCTCTTCGCCGCGGTGATCTATTTCTTCTTCAGGACCAACAAGGCTTCCGAACAGAACAAGCTCTGGGCGGGAATGGCCAAGGAGACCGCCCACCAGATCGGCACCCCCCTCACTTCCCTGATGGGCTGGAACGAGCTCTTGAAATCCGAGAACATCAGTGCGGAGGTCACCCGGGAAATCAGCAAGGACATTGACCGTTTAAAATCCATTACGGAACGCTTTTCCAAAATTGGTTCCATCCCCGAACTTCAGGTCCACGATCTGGTGGCCGAAACCAAAAAGGCCTACCAATACCTCAAGGAAAGAAGTTCCAAATTGATCCATTTTTCCTTTTCGAGCAATGTGGAGCAGGTACCGGTCTTTTTGAACCCCACCCTCTTCAATTGGAGCATCGAAAACCTGGTCAAGAACGGGATCGATGCCATGAAGGGCAAGGGGCAGATCGCCATCGAGATCGAAAAGCGGGGACAGACCGTAAATATATTGATATCGGATACCGGTCACGGCATCGCCAAAAACGATTACCAGACCATCTTCACCCCCGGGGTGACCACCAAAAAAAGGGGCTGGGGATTGGGACTCTCCCTGGTAAAAAGAATTGTGGAAGAGTACCATAAAGGAAAAATTAAAGTATTTTCATCCAGTAAGGAAGGAACGATCATGCAAATCTCGCTCCGAGTGCATGAAAAATGAAATGAGTTATGGCAAAAAAAAATAGATTGCAGCTGATCAAACAGGCCGACCTGACCAACAACTGCCCCGAATGCTTCAATCAGGAACTCAGCCTGAGTTTCTACCAAAAGCACTTCTACGGGCTCTTGTACCACAGAATAACCAATGAGGTCACCCATGAACTCAAATGCAAAAAGTGCAATTCCATCATCTATCCGGTGAACTGGACCCCGGACATCGAACGGGTCTTTGACTACTACAACAAGCTGGTGAACCCGGACCGCAAGGCCATCCGTTTTACCGCCCTGGCCTTCGTCATTGTGGCCCTTTTGCTCTGTTTGGTGGCCGCGGCCGTATATTTCTACCTGCAGGGAGCCCCAGGGGCCTAAGGGAGCTGGGCCCGGATCTTTTCGGCCAATTGCTCAAATTCCTCAGGGGACAGTGCCACTTTTTTCTGAAAACCGGCATCGGCCATGGAATTCAGGGGAATCAGGTGCACGTGCACATGGGGAACCTCCAGACCGATGACGGACAGGCCCACCCTTTTACAGGGCACCGCCCGTTCCAGGGCAAGGGCCACCTTTCTGGAAAAGCGCATCAGTTCCATATAGGAATCCTCATCCAGGTCCAAGACCTTGTCCACTTCCTTCTTCGGGATGCACAGGGTATGTCCCGCTGTATTGGGATTGATGTCCAAAAAGGCATAGTGGTCCCGGTCCTCTGCGATTTTATAGGAGGGAATCTCCCCCCGGACGATCTTGGTGAATATACTGGCCATGGTTTCCTTTGGTTTTAAAAAATACAAAATCCCGCACTTAGGCGGGATTAAATATAGGGATTATAGTTTCCCCTAATTCCTTGAAA
>CALDPL010000209.1 GCA_937911965.1 uncultured Allomuricauda sp.
TGCTGTAAAATAGGTAATCAACTGCAAAATGCTGTAGGAAGCTCAGATCAATTTATTCAGGCCTGATTCTTTTAGCCCGTATTCTTCCAGGAAAATTTCCCTTTCATCGGGTTCCACCAAGGCGATATTGGCCCGACCACTATTGACCGAGGAACTTCCCCAACCGGGGGAGGTCAAGATCAAACTGACCTTTTTCTCCGGAACGGAATCATTGATCAGGTGGGTGATTTTGGTCATGACACCGTCCATGTATTCATAGGAGGAACCTTCTGGAGCGGTAACGTTCATGGATACATAGCTCCGATCATCATAGGGGGCCGTTTCTTTTTTCAACAGGGAATAGAACAGGGCAATGAGTCCAAAACAACCGATGAGGATCGGAAAACTCAACCATTTTCTTTTCATGAACCATTCCAGGGTATTATTGTAAGATTCGTTCATGGCGACAAAATACTTTTCGGTCACCCGGTAAAACTTGGACCTGCCCTGCTTTCCAGGTTTGGTAAGGTAGGCGTTCAACATGGGGGTCAGGGTCAGGGACACAAAGGCCGAGACCATTACCGCGGTCCCAAGGACCACCCCAAACTCCCGAAACAGTCTTCCCACGAAGCCTTCCAAAAAGATAACGGGCAAAAACACTGCCGCCAAGGTGACGGAGATCGAGATGATCGCAAAGAAAATCTCCTGGGAGCCTTTGATGGCGGCTTCGATGGGGTTCATCCCCTCTTCGATCTTCTTATAGATGTTCTCGGTCACCACAATACCGTCGTCCACTACCAGCCCGGTGGCCAGAACAATGGCCAAAAGGGTGAGCACGTTCACGGAGAATCCCAACAGCCACATAAAGAAGAAGGTGGAAATCAGGGAAACCGGGATATCCAAAAGGGGCCGTAGGGCAAGGGACCAGTTCCTAAAGAAGAAATAGATGACCAGGATCACCAAAACAATCGATATCAGGATGGTTTCGGCAACTTCGGTAACCGCCCGTTTTACAAAGACCGTATCATCGATGACCACGTTCAGTTTAAAGTCTTCCGGGAGTTCCTTTTGGAGTTTATCATATTCCTCGTAGAAGGCCGTGGCAATATCCAGATAATTGGTCCCCGGTTGTGGTACAACGGCCACGGCGACCATGGGCTGACCGGAATCGCTCATCTTGGTCTCCATGTTCTCGCCTTCCAGGCTGGCCCGGCCGATATCCCTCAACTGGACCAACTTTTCCCCATCGGCCAAGATGATAATGCTGTTGAACTCCTCTTCGGTGTTGAGGTTTCCAAGGGTCTTTACGCTCAATTCCGTGGCCTCCCCGGTAAGTTTGCCCGAGGGCAACTCGATGTTCTGGGCCAAAAGTGCAGCACGCACATCAGCGACGGTCAATCCATAAGAGGCCAGTTTCATGGGATCGATCCACAGCCTCATGGCATACCTGCGCTGGCCCCAGATCTGTACGCCACTGACCCCTGCAATGGTCTCTATCCTTTGGGAAATCACGTTCTCGGCATAGTCCGACAGTTCCAAAATGTTCCTGGTATTGCTCTGGACCGTCATGGCGATGATCCTATTGGCATCCGCATCCGCTTTTGAGACCACCGGGGGGGCATCAAGGTCTTCGGGCAGGCTTCGCAGGGCTTGGGATACCTTGTCCCTGACATCGTTTGCGGCGGCCTCGAGGTCTTTGTCCAACTCGAATTCTATATTGATGGAACTGGAACCCTGTACGCTGGATGAGGTGATGTTCCGAATCCCATCAATGGAGTTGATCGACTTTTCCAAGGGCTCTGTGATCTGGGACTCAATGATGTCCGCATTGGCCCCGGAATAACTGGTACGTACCGAAACCACTGCTGGATCGATGGAAGGGAATTCCCTGACCCCCAAAAAGGTATATCCAATGATTCCGAAAAGGATGATGCTGATGTTCATCACTATGGTGAGCACCGGCCTTTTGATACTTATGGTAGAGAGGTTCATTGCACTTTGGTCAAGGGTTCAGGGTCATGAAGGATTACTTCCACCGGGGAACCGTCCTGAAGGGACATCACCCCGTAGGTCAGGACCGTGTCTCCCGGGTGTAGATTGGATAGGATGCGTACCGAATTTCCGGTCCTGGAACCGATCTCGACATCAATTTCCTTGGCCCTTCCATTTTCGAGGACAAAGATCCGTTTTCCGTTCTGGATCGGAATCAGGGCCTCCGAGGGCACCATAAGGGCATCGTCAATGCTTTCCAAGGGCAAGAGTATGCTGGCGTAGGCACCGGGGTATAGCTTGTTGTTGCTGTTGTCCATTATGGCCCTCATCCTAAGGGTCCTGGTAACAATGTCGACCTGGGGATCAATGGCATAGATCGTAGCCTGATATTCTTCATCGGAATCCGAGGTCGTAAAGGTCAATTGGGCGCCCACTTGAATCCTGGAAGCGTATTTTTCCGGGACCGAGAAGGTGATTTTAAGTTCTTCGGTATTCACCAATTTTGCAATGACTGTGGTAGGGGTCACATAAGTTCCCGTGGAAATGGACCGAAGGCCAATGGTTCCGGGGAAGGGCGCCCGAATGGTGGTCTTGGACAATTGGGCCTCGATCAGTTCGGCCTCGGCAGTTGCGGATTGGTAATCGGCACTGGCAATATCGTATTCCTCTTGGCTGATGGCCTGTTTCTCCAAAAGGAGTTTGGCCCTCCTTTCATTTTCAGAGGCCAGTTTTTTGGCGGTCAGGGCCTTTGAGAGTTGGGCGCGTAGCTCAATGTCGTTGACCTTGAGCAAAACCTGTCCCTGGGAGACTTTTCGGCCTTCCAGGAAGTTGATGCTTTCAACTACGCCGGAGACCTCACTTCGTATCTCGATTTCTTCATTGGCTTCAAGGGTTCCGGCAAGGATGATATTGTCCTTGAACACCTGGGGTTTGAGAATCATGGCCGATACTGTGGGTATATTGGGGCCACTGGGACCTGTGGCCGTAATTTGGGCATTGGATTTGATTCTATAGACAATCAAGGCACCCAATCCCGCGATCAGTAGGCCGTAAACTATGTATTTTACTTTCATTTCGGTTAG
>CALDPL010000210.1 GCA_937911965.1 uncultured Allomuricauda sp.
TTTATAAATAGTTCCATCGGGTTTGGGAAACTTTCACAAAAATTTACTTCATTATGTCCAACAGGTCACAGTATATCCCAACAAATCGTCCAAAACATTATCTTGAACATCATCCAATTCCGGTCACTGAATATCGTGGAAAGAAATTCCTTTGGAACGATGGGTCCTTCGTTTGTTCAATGGGCAAAGCACCACCGGATGCCATTCGTGGGTATATTCTCAATCAGGGTCAGTGTTTGTCGCTTACATCCCATCCACGCTAAAGTGATTAATGGGTTTTACGTTCCGTTATATAAAACCTACTGATCCTAACCTACTTTTTTAAAGTCCCTTCTCCAAGGGACTTTTTAATTTTGGGTACCTTTGTTCCCCATGGAACCCATTTCAACGGATCGGATATTTTCCCTGGAAAGCGAAGCCCAATTCGAGGCCCTTGCCCTGGATGTTTTTCGGTTTCAGTTCCACAACAACCGGGTGTATGGGGAGTATTGCAGGCATTTGAAAAAAAATCCCGAACAGGTCTCGGGGATAAGTGAAATCCCCTTTTTGCCGCTGTCCTTTTTCAAGACCCATAAGGTGGTTTCCACCAATTTGCGGGCAGAGGCCGTCTTCGAAAGTTCCGGGACCACCCAAAGTACCCCCAGCAAACATTACGTGGCCGACCTGGAGCTCTATCGTCGGAGTTTTCTAAAGGGTTTCAATGCCTTTTACGGGCCCTTGGAGGACTATTGCATTCTGGCCCTGTTGCCCTCTTATCTCGAACGCAAAGGCTCTTCCCTGATCCTGATGGTGGATGGGATGATCCATCGATCGGGCCACCCACATAGCGGCTTTTACCTCAACGATCTCAAAGCCCTCCGGGAACGATTGGTCCAACTTGAGGAACAGCGGACCAAAACCCTCTTGATCGGGGTCTCCTTCGCCCTTTTGGACCTGGCCGAACGTTTCCCCATGGAATTGAAGCACACCATCATCATGGAAACTGGGGGGATGAAGGGACGCAGAAAGGAAATGATCCGGGAGGAATTGCACCAAGAGCTCAAGAAGGCCTTCCGGCTTTCAAGGGTACATTCCGAATACGGGATGACCGAACTCCTCTCCCAGGCCTATTCCAAAGGGGATGGAATCTTCAACTGCCCTCCCTGGATGAAGGTATCGACCCGGGATCCCGAAGATCCACTCCACCCGCAATCCCATGGAAGGACCGGGGGCATCAACATCATCGATCTGGCCAATTTGTGGTCCTGCTCCTTTTTGGCCACCCAAGATTTGGGAAGGGTCCATTCTCACGGCAGTTTTGAAGTCCTCGGCCGTTTTGACCATTCCGATATCAGGGGCTGCAATTTGATGCTGCTTTAATCCTTGGCCCGGCTATAGTACAAACTGATTTCATCATCCGCGATCTCGGGTCGGTCCACAAAATTCATGATCAGGGAATCCCCCTGGATTTCATAGGCATAGCTTTTGTCCACCAAATTGATATGCCCCCCCTGTACCGTATAGGGATAGTTGCCGTTCTGTGCAATAAAAAAAATGTCGCCCCCTCCATTTTCAACCTCCACTTCCCGGGCTTCCGTCCTGAAGTTGAGCCTGTGGACCGAGAAATCATAATCCTCTCCGAAAAAACAAAAACAGACCGCCTTTTGGAGCACCCATTCCCCGTTCAGGGAAGCATCGTTCAAGGGTCCATCATCCTGGGAACAGGCAGAAAAAAGGAACAATAAAGCAGAAAAAAGGAGGGCTCTGATCATGATAAAGGCTTTGCTCAAAAGATGGCGGCTCCCAAATAAGGTTGCGCATGATAATCTTGAATGGAACGAATTACAGGGTGAAGGATCAGATGGAGAAACGGTTTAGTGTCGATTGCTGAAGGCAAATATCATGTACAATTACGATTTTAGTATTAAATATTTTGTAGATTATATGATTAAATGGGTTTTATGGCTGTAGTTCGAAAATCATTGACCATTACCGAAGCCCAGGACCAATGGATCAAACTTCAAATTGAAAATGGAGGGTTCACCAACGATAGTGAATATTTGAGGCATCTGATCAGGCAGGACCGGGAGCGTGCCTTGGAGGTCTTTGGCATCAAGGCAGCATTACAGGAGGGATATGACAGTGGCAGGAGTCCAAAACTCAGAACGGTCCATATCATGGAAGAGGCCGTGTACCGCAAAAACGCACGGAACAAGGGGAAATGAGAAGTTTTTTCCTTTCCAATAGAGCTGAGGGGATTTAGATGAAATAGCGGATTATTCCCTGGACCAATGGGGCTTTGCGCAGGCCGAGACCTATGTATCCAATGTGATGTCCTGCCTACAATTACTTGCCAACAAGCCAGAACTGGGCCGTAGTGCCGCCCAATTTGCACCAGCGCTTAAAAGGTACAACCACAAAGCCCATACCATTTTTTATGAACCCATCGATACCGGAATCTTCATAGTACGTATTTTGGGCCAACAACAGGATTTTGAAAGTCTTCTTTAATATTGATCGAATCTCTGACATCCTTCTGGGAATTCGGGGCAGCGTTAAAGCTTATCGGATCTCTCGGTCCTATGGATTTCCTTAGGGAACCTCACTCCACCACCAGTACATAATAATTCTTCTTCCCCCTTTGGAGCAGGACAAACCTATCGTTGATCAAATCGTCCGTACCAATGGTAAAATTGGCGTCGACCTTCTCCCGGTTCACCGAAATGGAGTTCTGTTTGAGTTCCCGGATGGCCTCCCCATTGGACCCCAGAAAACCGGTTTTGGCGGCCAAGGCCCCGATCATGTCCAATCCGGCCTCGATCTCCCCTTTGGATACCACGGCCTGGGGCACCCCTTCAAAGACCTCCAAAAAAGTTTTTTCGTCCAAACTTTTCAGGTCCTGGGAGGTGGATTTCCCAAAAAGGATCTCACTGGCCCTTAC
>CALDPL010000211.1 GCA_937911965.1 uncultured Allomuricauda sp.
GATTTTTTTCCAGTTAAAACAGCGTTAAACAACCAAGGTCTGGAAATCAATTCCTTTAAATTTGTTAAAAGCTTGAAAGCAAAGTGTAAATTAAAACCCGTGATATGAAGCGAATAGCCAATTTATTCATTGTATCCCTTTTTGCAGGTGCCATCACCTTGGGCGCCTATAAATTGTTTTTTGAAAAGGAAAATTTTAAATGGGTGACCGTGGAACCGGAAACCCCCGTATTGACCACCAGCAGCTTGCCGACCTCTGCAAGGGGCGCCGGCATCAACGAAGTGGATTTCACCCTGGCCGCTGAAAAAACGATCAATGCCGTGGTCCACGTAAAAAACCTGACCCTCAGTAAGGGGCCCAGCAGCCTTTCCGATTTCTTCTACGGTTTTGAAAGGCAACCCACCCCCCAAGTGGGCGCGGGATCCGGGGTGATCATCAGCCCCGACGGCTATATTGTGACCAACAACCATGTGATCGCCAATTCCAGCCAATTGCAGGTGAAGTTGAACAACAACAAAATATATGAGGCCAAGATCATCGGGGCCGATGCCGATACGGACATCGCCCTTCTCAAGGTCGAGGCCGAGGAGCCCCTGCCCTACCTGGCCTTTGGAAATTCGGACAACGCCAAGATCGGCGAATGGGTCCTGGCCGTGGGCAACCCCTTTAACCTGACCTCCACGGTGACCGCGGGCATAGTCAGTGCCAAGGCAAGGGCCCTATCCCCGGTAAGGGGCCAATCCTTCATTCAGACCGATGCCGCGGTCAACCCCGGAAACAGTGGCGGAGCCCTGGTCAATACCAATGGGGACCTGATCGGAATCAATACGGCCATTACCTCCCAAACGGGATCCTATGTGGGCTATGCCTTTGCCGTGCCCAGCAATATTGCCAAAAAAGTGGTCGAGGACATTATGGAATTCGGGGATGTACAAAAGGGCCTTTTGGGGGTCAGTGCAGCCAATATCAATTCCACCCTGGCCATTGAAAAGGGACTGGACCAACTCAACGGGGTCTATGTGGCCGGAGTGGAGGAAGGATCCGGTGCCTATGAGGCAGGGCTCAAGGAAGGGGACGTCATCAAGCAGATCGACAATATATCCGTCCATAAATTCTCAGAGCTTACCGGCTACCTCGGCTCGAAAAGGCCCGGAGATGTGGTGCAGGTGACCGTGCAACGGGAAGGAAGGAAACTTACCAAAGAGGTCACCCTCAAAAAACAAGAGTCATTGATCCTTCCGGTCACCGGTTTCATGGTCAAGAACCTCAGCAAGGAGGACAAAAAGAAGTTTGGGGTTTCCAAGGGCGTGAAGATCGTCGAGGTCCCGGAGCGTTTCTCCGGCTACGACCTCAAGGGCAAGGTCATCATCGAGGTCGATGGCAAGAGCGTCGGGAACATCAATGATGCCGAGAAATACTTCGGACAGATGGGCCGCTTTGACAGGAACACCTTCACCATGATAAATGAAAATGGGGAAAAGGAACGGATGATCCTTTGACCCCAGTGCCAAAAACACACTTGAAAGCAGCCTTTTTCGGGCTGCTTTTATTTTTGCTTTTATTTTTACGAAAACGTTTGAATGGCCTATTTTAGCCAAAAATACCAAAACACATAACCTGCCCGGTTTCCATGAACAAAATCAATTCATACGAGAAGGAGCTGGCCTTTCAGGCAGACCGAAGAAAAGCGACCACGGAATTCATCAAGATCATCAGCGACCTCTGGTACGACAAGGCCATTGAAGTGGTGCTCTTCCGAAACCAGATCATCGACAGGAACGTCAGTGATATCATCAAACTGCACGAGTACGCGGGGGAATTCGTGCAAAAGCCCATTTCCATTTTCGACTCCGTGGAAATCCTCAGGGCCATAAGCGACATCAACCTCCCCCCTGCCAAACTGGATATCGGGAAACTCACCTATGAGTACCACTCCGATGACAACCACCACCTCAATGTCAAGGCCTTTGTCCTGGAAAAGCTCAAGGATGCCCGTGATTCCAAGGAAATAAAGCCCAAGGATGTGGTCCTCTACGGTTTTGGTAGGATCGGTAGACTGTTGGCCCGGGAACTCATGGCAAAGACGGGCCGTGGGAACCAGCTCCGCCTTAGGGCCGTGGTGGTACGCGGGGACCTGGGACCGGAGGTCTTGGAGAAGAGGGCCGCCCTGTTCAGGACCGACTCGGTGCACGGGGAGTTTCCCGGGACCGTGGATGTGGATGCAAAGAATCAAAGCATGTCCATCAACGGGACCACGGTACACTTTATCAAAGCGGACCG
>CALDPL010000212.1 GCA_937911965.1 uncultured Allomuricauda sp.
CACGCGCCGCATCGCGGGTGCCGACACTGGTCAGGACATCGACGCCACCCGAGCGCTCGGCGCACCGATCGAGGATGTCTTTCGTGTACCAAAATGTCCGAAAGGCAATGTTTCCAATGGGTAAATCAGGCCTTTAAGGGCATTCAAATGAGTCTTTCCCCAACTTTGAAAAGGGTGTAATCCGGTATATAGATTAAAGGCAAAGAATTATTTAGTGAATTTGTCGAATAATAAACGTGTTGGACGAATAAAAGTTAAAGAAGTGAACAATTCTCCTATTTTCGACGATTTATTTATTGCATCCAAAAAAAACATATCCATATGGTAATTCTGGGATTAAACTATTTTTTTCATGATTCTTCCGCCTGTGTCTTGCAACACGGGGTATTGAAGTCCGCATTGGAAGAGGAACGCCTGAACCGGGACAAACACACTCGGGATTTCCCCAGACTTTCTGCAAAGCGATGTTTGAAAGAAGCCGGTCTAAGCTTTGGAGATGTGGACTATATCGCTGTGTCCATACAGCCAAAACACAATTGGGCGAACAAGGTCGGATACGTTTTCTCTAGGCTTCCCGGATTAATAAAATCCAACAACTTCCTGCGTTTTGTGGGCCATCATGTCGGCCACTCCTATCTGATGCAACGCAATTTCTGGATCTGGTACAACGAAAACTGGGGGAAGAGTGCCAAGAAACCCAAAGTTCATTTCATCGAACACCACCTCTCCCATGTCGGTGGTTCGTTTTATGTTTCTCCCTATAAAAGTGCCGCATTATTGGGCATTGATGGTTCCGGGGAATGGGCAACGACTTGGTTGGGACATGGCCAAGGCAATGCAATAACGAAATTAAGCGAGAATTTTTTTCCCCATTCCCTGGGTTCCTTTTATGAGGCGGTTACCCAATTCTGTGGGTTCAAACCAAATTATGATGAAGGCAAGACCATGGGATTGGCCCCTATGGGCAATCCACAGACCTATTGGGAAGAGGTCAACAAAATCATAAGTGTCGACAAAAATGGGAGGTTCAAATTGGATTTAAGCTACTTCAACTTCCAATACTTGGCCGCAAAGAGGTATTCCAATAAGTTTGAAAAAGTATTTGGCCCCGCCCGTAAACCGGATGAAGAATTTGCCCAAAGGCACCAAGATGTCGCGGCCGCTTTTCAAAAGGTTCTTGAAGACAAGGTTCTGGAAATCTGCGATATCCTATATGACAGGACCCAGGAGGATTACCTTGTAATAGCAGGAGGTGTTTCCCTGAACAGCGTGATGAACGGAAGGATAGTCAGGGAAAGTAAGTTCAAGGATGTATATGTCATGCCCGCAGCCGGGGACAATGGCACAGCTTTGGGTGCCGCTTATTATCTATACAATGGTCTTTTGAAAAAGCCCAGATCCTTTGTCCATGACAATCCTTATATGGGAACCACTTATACCAATGAGGAAATAAAGGCAGTCCTCGATGGGGCCAAACTGACTTATGAATATATAGAGGATGTATGCGGTCATGCCGCCGATTTGTTGCAAAATGGGAAGATAATTGGCTGGTTCCAAGGAAGAATGGAGGTAGGTCCCCGGGCTTTGGGCAGTCGTAGTATTCTCGCAAATCCCGCATTTCCATCCATGAAGGACAAAATCAATTCCGAGGTCAAGTTCAGGGAGGCCTACAGACCTTTCGCCCCTTCGGCCATCGTCGAAGTCAAGGATGAATTTTTTGACCTTAAAGTAGAAGCACCCTTTATGCTTAAGGTTTGTAATGTACTGCATGATAAACAGAGCGTTATCCCAGCGGTAACGCATGTGGATGGAAGTGCACGGCTTCAGACGGTGGACAAGGATTTACATCCCAGATATTATGAGGTCATTAAGAAGCTTGGGGATAGGACCGGGGTACCGGTGGTTTTAAACACCAGTTTTAATATTCAGGGGGAGCCCGTGGTCGAGTCTCCTAAGGATGCAATCCGGTGTTTTTGGTCCACTGGACTTGACGCTTTGGTCATTGGTAATTATGTCCTCACAAAATAAGGGAAAATAGACCGGACACCCAGGGGTCTTTCATTCCGGACTTCTGTACTTGGGAAAATAATTGGAATCAGAATTCCGCTGGGATTCACTTTGCAGGGATTCATATTGAACAGGGTCGATTATATGTTTCCATATTCTGAGGTCCACGTAATTTTGAGTAAAGGACGATTTGAACCTCATCAAGGATCCCGTACGTCCGCCGGCACCCCCGCCAAGGACCAAATATCGTATTGGGTCGCCTTTCATACTTGAGCGGGCATGGTCGTATAGGATCCTTGAAGGGCTGAGATTGAAGTATTCCTCATTGGTACCCATGAGTTCTAAATGGCATATCGCCCCGGTCTGGGTCACAAAGGCTGCCGCGATTATATCCCTGGTTTCATTGTGATGTGCAAACCACAATTTACAGTTCAGCATTTTTGAATCCATCAATCCTTTAAAGTAACCGGGGTCGAAATAAAATATCCCTTTGGCATTCAATCGATCCATGGTTTTATGGTAAATTTCCACAAAGTTGTCGATATCTTCTGGAGTCCTGCCTTCCAATACGGTTGCGACCCGCTGCAATTTCTTCAGGCTCTGACGCGTATTTCGATTGTAATGTGATTTCTGGGTTTCCTCGTCCATGGATTGATCAAAATAGACCAATTCCCCAATGGTCTCAATGGTTCCCATGCCATCGAGTACCAAATCTTGCCCATCTATGAATGGGTTGAGTTTGGTAAAGACTGAAACTATTTTATTTTCTTTCAAAATATTTTCGAATCTTGCCCTGAACGGGGAATTGTCAAAACCGGCTTGGATCCCACTACTAAGGGGTCCCAAATATCCGTGTACCGAGGTCAGGTCAAAATACCGGTCATCGATTTTCCGCATCAAAAAGGTAAAGGCGATTTTCATCTCTCCCGAATAATAAAATATAAGCAGGGGCTGTTCCCCATCCTTTGCCAGTAGGGCGTGGTATTCATGGGTGTGGTAAAAATCAAAGGACCCAATTTCGTTCAGAACCTTGTTCCAATCCTTTTTATGGGTTATAAACTCAATCATTTGGCAAAATAATTATAGATTCCTCCAGTATACCAAAACAACACTTTACCTGCTGGGGGATTCTCTTTCAAAATTTGGAGCATCCCATAAAATGCCTTTCCCGTATACGTGGTATCCAATGGAATTCCATATTCGGACATTGAATTATTTGAAATGGTTTCGATGGCATCATTGAATTTTTGATACCCCCCACATAGGAACCTGTCGTCGACAGTGACTTTGCCGGTACTGGAAATATCAGATGCTTCACAAAGTTTATTGTAAAATTCAGAAACTGCCCTTTCTCCCCGTTCCCTGGTACGTCCTACCGAAATGCCGATAACTTCTGTATCCAGGCCACACTTTGAAATCCCTGCCAAGATTCCGGCATGGGTGGACCCGGTACCGGAGGGTACAAAAATCCGGTCCAATTCAATTCCGGCCAGCTTCAATTTTTCAATTTCCTCAATATAGGCCCTTCCTCCCTCAAGGGTATGGCCCCCACCTTGGAGATAATATGGGCGATCTCCTCGATTTTGGTATGCTTCCACGGCGGCATCCATGGCTTGGGATATCCCGTCGGCATCACAGAAAATCAACTCAGAAGCTGTGGTTCGAATAATCTTGGCATTTCCAAGTTGCCCATAAAATTCCTTTTCGTTTCCATGAAGGACCAGGGTGCATTTGAGTCCGTTTTTTTGACAATATAGGGCGGTGGCCCGACAATGGTTGGATTGAATGCCCCCAGTGGTGACAAGGGCGTTGTACGCTCCCCTTCGGAGGCTGGGGTCCAAGGCCATCATTTTGCGCGCTTTGTTTCCCCCGCCCAAAAAGGGAAACCTGTCGTCCCTGTAAAGCAGGACATTTTCATCCAGGGACTGGACCATGAAGTCAATTTCATTTTCACTCATGGGCACTTATTTCAGGCTTAGCATTTCTCGACATAATTGTAGGGGATTTTATTCTGGACTTTAATTGGAAAGCCCATTCTGGATTCGTTTGCCTTCAATGCGTTTTATCTCAGCCGAATTCCGGTTCGGTGTTCATCAAAGGTCTGCATATTGTCATCCAAGATCACATCCGAACCCCGGAATACTTTTGCCACGGTCTTCAATAAAATTGAAAAATCCAAGCCGAATGACAGTTTTTCCACATATTGGACATCGAGTTCCAATTTTTCGTCCCATCCCAGGGCATTCCTCCCGGAGACCTGTGCCAGACCGGTGACCCCGGGCCTGACCGTATGCCTTAGGGATTCCCTTTCGGTATAATGGGGCAGATAATGTACCCGGAGGGGTCTTGGCCCGACCAAGCTCATATCCCCTCTGATGACATTGATCAACTGCGGAATTTCGTCCAAGGATGTTTTACGCATAAAGTCGCCCAATTTTGTCAAGCGTTCCTCGTCCGGCAACAGGTTTCCTTGTTCGTCCAATTCATCCGTCATGGTTTTGAACTTTACAATTTTGAAAACCTTTTCATTCTTCCCGGGCCTTTGTTGGAAAAACAAGGGATTCCCCTTGTTTTTGAATAAAATGGCAATGTACAGCACTATAAATATGGGAGACAGTATCAAAAAACCCAGAAGAGAAAGGGCAAGGTCAAAAAAACGTTTCAGGAATTTTGGGTACACGATGGATTAAAATGAATTAAAATGTTCAAATTGGTCCTCAATCGCGAAATTGGTCGCCAAGAGAGGGTCAACAAAATAAAACAATTTTTACCAGATCAAGGTTTTTTATGGACCAAAGGTTAAATTTCGGGTCGAATCGTGACCCCTTTTCCATGAATTGAAGTCCGTCCAATTTTGGCTTCAAACTAGGCCAATCCCGATTCCAACTGACATACCGTTTTGATGACCCTACCGGGATTCCCGACCACTACGGAAAAATCAGGTACGTCCCGGATAATGACCGCCCCGGCACCGATGACGCACCATTTGCCAACCTTGACCTTGGGGATAACCACTGCTCCGGCCCCGATATGGGTGCCCTCTCCAATTTCAACATGGCCGGTCAATGATACATTGGGGGAGATATGTACAAAATCCCCAATTCTGTTGTCATGGTCGACCAAAGCGCCGGTATTGATTATTACGTGTTCACCTACATCAGCCCCGGCTTGGACAATCCCTCCACAATTTACTACGGTTCCATCCCCCAAGGTAGCGTATTTGCTAACTACAGCGGATGGGTGAATCAGTACTCCATACCGCGATTTTATGTTTTTTGCCAAAATGGCCCTGGTGTGGTTGTTGCCGATGGCAATGATCAGGGGGTCATTATCGGAAAAAAAGTGCTCCTTATCCTTGCAAAGGTCCGGGGTGCCGTCCTCTTGTGATGTCTTCGACCGATCCAAGAAATCATCAAATACCTTGGAAACGGTATAGCCAAGGTTTTCTGCAAGGTCGATGATTACTTTGGAATGACCTCCGGCACCGTATATTTTAATATTTTTCATAGGGTTGTCTCAGTTCGGTTGGAGATGCATACGTTGTCTTTCATTTGGTTCATTATCCAATTGAAATTGTTTGATGTGTAATGTTTGCTTTTCATTTGGATCCAGAGCTTTGATTTCAGAAAATTGAGATCTTGATATCCTCTTGTAATACAGATATATAGCTATTTACGCCCTTGAATTCCCTTGAAATTTTGAGCCTTTTGAGGAAATTCAAATTTTGTATAATACTTGGTTTTGAATCTCTGAGATTCCATTTATTTCCGTGTCGACATGGGTCATTGCATTCCATCTATCGGTTATTTACGTATGAACAATGAAATTGGTTGTAGGGAAATGAAATATATAATCCCTTTGGAAGAGGTTCCCTATGCCGTAACCAATTTTGTTTATATATTCTTCCTTTGGCCGGCCGGGCAGGTTGAATGGAGTCTGTGGCCAAGGCTGCCAAAATAGCCATTTGTTAAGGACCATTGGCGGAGGACATCGGAACCGGAACACAGTCATAACGACAAACAAAATGTCATAATGACCAAATAAAAATGTGTACATGGTACATCTTTTCTATGGTTCTGGGGAACTTAACAATTAGAGTAAAATCTCCTGTTTTACTTTGTGAAAGTACGATAAGTTGAACGATCTACAACTTTTTTTTGGATTGAGTCAATTAATGTTTCCTTCTGGGAGGAAATCCCTCGCCTTGAGGCGAAGACTTTAGTTTTATATTTTTGTTGTATGCAAAACTATCGGAAGACATCGCATATTACATATGATTGCAAGTACCATATTGTATGGATAACCAAATATAGGAAAAAGGTACTGGGAGGGGAGGTCGGCAAGCGAGTTCGCGAGCTTTTGCGGGAGGTCTGCAAGAGCAACGATGTTGAGATATTGAAGGGACACGTTTCGAGGGACCATGTGCACCTATTTGTATCGGTGCCCCCGCACCTTGCCGTGTCTAAGCTGGTACAGTACCTCAAGGGGAAGAGCTCCTATAAGTTGATGCAGGAGAACAAGCAGATTTCCCGCCTATTCTGGGGGCGGCATCTTTGGGGCCGGGGCTATTTTGTGGCCAGCTCGGGGAACATCACGGACGAGATGATAATGGAGTACATCGAGAACCAGGACGACAAGGAGAAGGAGAAGAAGGCCGCCCCGCCGGTCCCCGCTCCTGCGCTCGACCTGACGGTCGACGCCACGCTCGTCGCCCTCGACGACGATCTCCTTGCCGTCCAGGTCGATCCCCTCCACCCGGGCGTACCAGGCGCGCTCGGTGGGGAACCACAGGCCGGGCACCGACAGGCAGCCCTCGTCGCCGTCCTGGTACTCCTCCTCCGAGACCGCCACGAGGCGCGGGTTGAGAACGTAGCCGACCTCGTCCTCGATGTTCCACGAGAACGCCTGCAGGCTCACACCGATCTGGTTGGCCGCCAGCCCGGCACGTCCTTCGTGGTCGACGGTCTCCAGCAGGTCCGCTACCAGCGCCCGCACACGGTCATCGATATCAGTGATGGGGTCGCACGGGGTGCGCAGGACCGGGTCGCCCACGACGCGGATGTCTCGCATAGCCATGGGTGTCAGTTTCCCACGACCGAGCGTGTGGTCCGAACCGGCGGGTCCTCAGGCCGTCGCCGCGGCGGCACCCCGGCCGGCCTGCCGGCCGGAGAACAGGCAACCACCCAGGAAGGTGCCCTCCAGGGAGCGGTAACCGT
This sequence comes from uncultured Allomuricauda sp., assembly GCA_937911965.1. GTDB lineage: Bacteria > Bacteroidota > Bacteroidia > Flavobacteriales > Flavobacteriaceae > Flagellimonas. Next base: position 7,224 of record CALDPL010000212.1, read on the forward strand.
GCATGCCACCGCCCCCGAAACCGGCCGCCTCACCGGCGGCGTACAGACCAGGCAGGGGTTCGCCGTCCGGGCGCAGCACCCGACCGTCGAGGTCGGTCTCGATGCCGCCGAGCGTCTTGCGGGTCAAGATGTGCAGCTTGACGGCGATGAGCGGGCCGGCGTCCGCGTCCAGCAGCCGATGGGGCGCGGCTACCCGGATCAGCCGGTCGCCGCGGTAGGTGCGGGCCTGGCGCAGCGCGGCGGCCAGGCCCGCGCCGTCCCAGGACCGGTTGCCCGGACCGTAGCTGGTTTCGCAAAGTCGCCTGAGCTCGCCGGCCAGCGGTTCCGCCACGCGCGCGGCGATCGCCGCGATGCTCCGCGGCGGCTGACCGGGCCATTCGAAGCGGGCCCATTCCAGCAGCGATGACTTGGCGGCGGCAGCGTCACCGCGGAGCGCGGCCAGGCGCGCCGAGCGCAGGTACGCGGCCTTGAGCTTGCGCGCGGGGGCGGGCTTGCGCGGCGCGGCGCCGGGCACTTCGGGAACGCGCCGCGAGCGCCACCAGAGCAACAGCGTGCCGAGCCAGGCGGCGCCCAACGCAAGCGCGGCCGGGCGCCAGAACACCGGCTCCGCCGCGGCCCCACCGGGAGCCATGGCCTCCGCCGCCGTGGCGGCGATCTCTGCAGGCGCCGGCAGGGCATCGCCGGACGGTGCGATGGACAGCGTTTTCGCGGGCAGGGTCGCCACCTGCCAGGCGCCCGTGTCGATGTTCCACCACGGCAGCTCCACTGCCGGCAGGCGAACCTCGCCGGGATCGACGGCAATCATGGCGTACTGGTCGCGGCGCGTGGCCTCGATGCCGGAGGCAACCGGCGTGACGCGCAGCTCCGGCTTGTCCGGGTAGAGCTTGACCCCGGCGGGCTCCACCGGCTCGATGACGGGGATCTGGGTGGAAAGCTGGCCCAGGGCGGTCACCGTGATACGGCGCGTCACGGGTTCGCCCGCCGCCAGATTCGTCGGCTCGCGCGACCACTCCTCCGTCAGCTCGACGGATTTCGCGGGAAACCACGCCGCGTCCGGGTAATTCGGCGGCGGCGGCGGAATGGGCTGCACCTCGATCGAGATCGGCTCGGACTTGAAGATCTTCCGGCCGGTGATGCGCCCGTCACGCAGCACCCGCGCTTCGAAGATGGCCGGCCCGATCGACAGCTCGCCGCTCGCCTGCGGAAACAGGGCGTACACCCGCTCGACGACGTTGTAGTTCCTGCCGTCGATGATCGAGTCGTAGCTGCGCTCGTCCACGGGACGCTCGATCAGCACGTCCACGCCCGTGATCCTCGGCTCACTGAGCCGCGGCTGCCGCGTGGCCACCGCGCGGTATACCTTGATGCGGTATAAAACCTGCGCCTGCACGAAGGTTTCGCGGTAGTCGACCTCCGAGACGACGTACACGTCCGACTCGCCGGGCAGCACGTCCTGCACCGGCGAGATGACGACGACGAGCGGTTCGCTCTGCTCGCTGCCGACGACGATCGGGGGAATCACGAACTGTCCCGCTTCCTTTGCCATCAGCACGTAGGTCCACGTGCGGTTCCGGTTGATCCGGCCGTTGATGATGCTCGTATTCCTGAGCTCGCTGCGCGAGATGATGTAGAAATCCTCATCGAGCGCCGACACGTCCGGCTCCAGGTCGACCGCGGTGT
>CALDPL010000213.1 GCA_937911965.1 uncultured Allomuricauda sp.
TCATCGGCCCCAGGTTCAACGATCATAAAAGAAAGGGGGCTCAATGCCCAAGGCCCGGAGATAGACATAGCCCTGTCCCCTGTGATGGATTTCATTGTCGATGAAATACAGGATGCTGGACTGTACCGTGCCCTCGTACTGGCCGAAGAGTTTGATGTGCTCCTGGTATCGTTCCAGGGGGATCTTGTTCCAAAGCTCCTCGATCTTTTCCGTATCCGCATCCCAACGCTCCAGGATGCTGGATTTTTGGTTTCCGTGATCGAAATGCTCGTTGAGCTCCGTGCTCCCCTTGGTCACTATTTCATTGAGCCCGGGAACGGCGATGCCCAAAAGTTCCATGGACATTTCGGCAAAGGTCCGCATTCCCCCGATCTTGAAGGAGAAGAATTCCTTTTCCGGAAAGGCCTCGATCACCCTTCGGGTCAGTCCCCTGTGGCCCTGGTAGTGCGCCAATAGCTGGGCAGGGGTGATCAATTGTGTCTGTGTCTGCTGTTTGATGGTGTTTTCCATGTTGAATATATTATTGGGTTTTTAGTACTGGGACCAAAATTAAATGGGGGGTGTGACAGCCCTATGTCAGTAGAAAAAATGGATCGAAAAAAAAATTGGGTGACATAGGGCTGTCACCTTACCCCCTTAGCTTTGAAGGGTTCAACATCCCAAAACCCCTTGTAATGGTTTCCAAAAAATTCCCTCGCCTTGGACTTAAATCCTATCTTTGGGAACTCGTTTGCACACTTATGGAGAGGGACAACGTAAAACGTTTTGATAGGATCGTGGCCATATTGGTCCAATTGCAGTCCAAACGCATCGTAAGGGCCCAGGAACTGGCGGACCGCTTCGAGGTGAGCCTGCGTACCGTATACCGGGACATCAGGACCTTGGAAGCCTCAGGGGTCCCCATCATAAGCGAACCAGGGCTTGGATATTCCATTATGGAAGGCTACCGTTTGCCCCCGGTCATGTTCACCCGGGAGGAGGCCGGAAGCTTTGTGGCCGCGGAAAAACTCATGCAGAAGTTTACGGACAAATCCCTTGGGGCCTATTACGAATCGGCCATGTTCAAACTCAAATCGGTGCTCCGGGGCCGGGAAAAGGATTGGGTGGAGGCCCTGGAATCCCAGGTTTCCATGGTCCCGGGCCAAGAATTGTTCAACGAGGGGGTCCCCGATGCCCTGGAAATCCTCTTCGAGAGCATAGCCGAGAAAAAACAGGTCTTCCTCAGGTACGGGTCCCTAAGGGAGGAGACCCCATCGGAACGCAGGTTGGAACCGGTCGGCCTCTTCCATGAAAATGGACATTGGTACATCCTGGCCTATTGCCATCTCAGGTCGGA
>CALDPL010000214.1 GCA_937911965.1 uncultured Allomuricauda sp.
TGAAAATACGACTAAACTGTTGTTTTGGAGCCTTGATGCTGCTGTTGGGCAGTTGCAAGACCCTGGATACCAAACTGTCCATTGAGCGGAAGCCGATGCCCGAGCACTTTATAAAGGATGTCCCGGCCGATACCCTTTCCCTGGCGGAGATGGACTGGAGAACCTATTTTGGGGACCACAAGCTGGTCCGCTTGATCGATTCGGCCCTTGCCGGCAATCCCGATCTTCACATGGCCCTCCAGCGCATTGAGATCGCACGTTCCTCCTACCGCCATTCAAGTGGAAAGCGCTTGCCCAAAGTGGAGGGGAACCTTTCCGCGGGCCTGGATAGATTTGCCCGCTACACCCCGGATCATGCGGGGAATTCAACGACCGAGTACGAAGCGGGAAAAATAGTCCCAAATCCCTTGGCCGACCTACAGCTCGGGCTGACCTCTTCCTGGGAGGTCGATCTTTGGGGCAGACTGAACAACGAAAAAAAGGCCGCCCTGTCCAGAATGCTGGCCAGCGTTGAGGGAAAGAACCTGGTGATCTCCAATCTTGTGGCGGACCTGGCCCTTGCCTATTACGAACTGCTTTCCCTGGACCATGAATTGGAGATCATCGGGGAAACCCTGGAACGGCAACAGAGGTCCCTGGAGTTTGTCCGGGCACTGAAGGAAGTTGGACGGACCGACCAACTTGCCGTCCAACAGTTCGAGGCCCGGTTGCTCGATTCCCGAGCCCTGGAGCAACAGACCGGCCAAAGCATTGCGGAAACCGAGAACAGAATAAACTTTTTATTGGGCCGTTTTCCCCAACCCATTGAGCGGGACAAGGAAAATCTGTTCCAGGGACTTCCCCGACAAATGGATCCGGGGATTCCCTCCCGGCTTCTTTCCAGACGGCCGGATATCCGTATGGCCGAATATGGGGTACTGGCGAGCAAATACGACCTGAAGGCCGCCAAGGCCGCCTTTTTTCCGAACTTCAATATCACGTCCGGGCTGGGGTTCCAGGCCTTTAAGCCGGAGTATCTCTTCCTGGGCACCGAATCAATTGGGTATTCGGCCTTGGGGGGTCTGGTGGCCCCTTTGATCAACCGAAGTGCCCTGAAGGCGGAATTCAACAGGGCCAAAGCAGACCAATTGGAAGCCATGTACCAATACGGGAAGACCCTGTTGAATGCCTATGTGGAAGTGGTCAATGAACTGGAGGGCATCCGACGCCTTGAGCAGATCCACGACCTGAGAAATGAACAGACCGAAATCCTGGGGAAATCCGTGGATACCTCCCTGGAACTATATCGTTCGGCCAAGGTCGGATATCTGGATATTCTGATCGCGGAACAGAACCTATTGGATGCCCGATTGGACCGGGTGGCGGTCAATTATCAACGACAACGGGCCAGGGTCAATATATATAAGGCCTTGGGAGGGGGTTGGCAAGAAAGCGATTAAGTATGCAGCTTGGAGATTTAGGGGTCCAAGCACAAATCATTTACTTATATTTAAGGTCCAAAAAGGAATGCATGGAAAATACCCCCGGTTATACCATCCCGGCCCAAACCCGAATTGGACACGTCCACCTAAAAGTGGCCGATCTGGAGCGTGCCCTGGATTTTTATTCCGGGCTCTTGGGCTTTGAGGTCACCACCCTATACGGAGACCAGGCCGCTTTCATATCGGCAGGGGGCTACCACCACCACATTGGCCTGAACACCTGGCACAGCAAGGGGGCGCCCCCTGCCCCCCAAAGGGGCGTCGGTCTGTACCATACCGCCATTGTCTATCCGACCCGCAGAGATCTGGCCGAAGTACTGAAGCGCCTGTTGGAGGCGGAGTACCCCTTGACCGGTGCCTCCGATCACGGGGTGTCCGAGGCCCTTTATCTGGACGATCCCGACGGGAACGGGGTGGAACTCTATTGGGACCGGCCCAAGGATCAATGGCCACAGAAAGAAGATGGATCCCTTTTGATGTACACCGAACGCCTGGATCTGAAAAATCTTTTGGGGGAGTTGGCCTAAAACCTTTTTCGAAATATTTGTTTTCCCTCCGGATCAAAGTACCTCCAAACCCCTACCTGTCGATCCTCCCGGAACCGGCCGCTGATTTTTCGTTGCCCATTGGGGTGGTATTCGATATAGGATCCGTGTTTGAGCCCGTCCTTGAGGCCCAGCTCGAATCGGAGGCTTCCATTGGGATAATTTTTTCGAAAGCTCTTGGCATTGAGGTCGCTGGGATATATTGGGCCCAAATCGAAAACGGCCTCGGGATCTGCCTTGGGTTCCCCAGGGGTGGGGCCTTGGCTTGGCATGGGTTTGCGGGGCCCAATTCCCTGAAGTTGTTCCGGGGCCCTATAGTTGATCGCCAAGCGGCTTTCAAAAAGCGCCTCCCTGGGATTCAACTGGAACCCAAATTGGGGGAAACAGACAATATAGTCCTTGTTGCTGTCCATTTCTACTTGGGTCATCGGGTCCGCCATGGCGTATAAATTGTCGTAGAAGAGGGGAACGTTTCCGTAGACGAAGATCGTGGATTCGTCATCGAACTTTTGCTCAAAGTCCCTGAACTCCCCGGAAGTGGACAGGGTTTGCCCCGCGTCCACATCATCGATCATGCTTTTCAGGGCGTTGGGGTCGTCACTGAAGACGACATAGTCCCCCAAACGTGTAAAATAGGGTTTGTCCAATTCATCGAATCGGCCCCCAAAGAGGATTTTGAAAAAGCCCTTGATGGAAAGATAATTGATCTGCCGTCCCTTATAGTCCACGGCCTTGAACTTAACCGGGGTCTTTCTGCGGACCTGATCCACCACAAAGTCAAGTTCCATTTGGGCCCGCTTCGGATCGTTGGCCTTGATCACCAGGGCCAGTTCGTTTTTTCCCTTGCTGATTCGGCTTTGGATCTGCAAAAGGGCGATTTCATCCCCGATCCAACTGACAAAGTTTTCCCGGATATCGATTTTCAGCAAGTTTTCGATCTGTTCCTTTCCCTTAGAGTAAGAGGCGAAGCGGTTGGGGTCCCTTTGTTGGATTTTTTCAAAGTTCCGGTGGAACTCACCGAAACTGTCAAAGCCATAACTGATGTACAGGGCCGTCCGCTGTGGGGCGATCTGTGGGATGCTCCTCCCCGCCCTGCCGGACCTTTGCAGGGCCTCGAGATAAAATTCCTTGTCGGCATCGATATTGGTGTACCCTTGGGCAATAAGGGTACTGCTGGGATCTAGGTCAAAATGGAAGCCCGAGAACATGAAGCTCCCGCTGGCCCGGGAGATCCAAGGGGCGGGTTTGTCGGTGAACCGCTTCGCATAATCATCCAGATATCCGTGCTGCACGTACAGGCGGAACAGATTTTTGAAGCCCACCTTCCTGTTGATTTCCAAAAACTGCAGCTCCCTTCCCAAAACCGGTTCCCCGTATTGGTCTATGGAGGCCTCCACCAGGCTGTGGGTATGGGAGGCCACCAACTGGTTCTTGATAAAGGCCAGATAAATGGTCTCCCGGTCGATACGATCATAGAGTTCCAAGATCTCATGGCCGTGATACTGCCGCTTGCTCATGGTGTAGTCCTCGTTGAGCAGGGTACTGAGATAGGTCTTGAGCAATTGCAGTTTGGCGATGCGCTTGAGGTCCAGCACATAGAATATCCCGTAGTCCTTGGGGCTGACCATATGGACCGAGATAAAAAGGGAACGTCCGTCAAAAAACTCGAAGAGTCTGTTGTGGTTGTTGAAGACGGTATCCACTTTTTGGATGCTACGGGTAAGGGCCGCAAAAGTTTCATTGTTCCCCAGGTGGCGCCATGCATCGCTTTGGGTCACCTTTTTCCAGCTTTCCACCGGTTGCTGGGATTCAAGGATAAAAACGGCATCCTTGGGAATCAGGTATATGGACTGCAGATTGGTCTTTGGGGAAAGCACAAAAATATAGGCCAGATAGCACAGATATAATGCAAAGAGGCCCAATATCCCGTAAAGTATCCTTTTTTTGGTCATCCTTCCAGGCTGTATCCTAAAAACGAAAGAGTTTCAGATTTAGTTTGCCAAGGGAAAAAAGGGGCGGTCCCCTAGAGCAATTTCAGGTCCTTGATGGTCTTGAAGGCCACATCCACCTGTTCGTCGTTCACCAAAATGGTAAATTCATTGGTGGTGGAAATCACTTCATACAGTACGATGCCCTCCCAGGCCAAGCGCTGGAAGATAAAATAATAGATTCCGGGTACCGAGACGTTTTCGGCGGGGAGCTTGACCGTTATGGAGGAAAGACTCTCCGCCTTTTGGGTACAGCGCTCGTGTTTGAAATACTTCTCCACTATGGGGTCCATGGTATTGCTGATCACGATGTTGATCTCGTTCACCCCTCGGGAGGAAGTATAGAACACATCCTGGTTGACATTGATTTCCTCCAACAACTTTGCCTGTTGGTGCAAAATGGCATCCGAAGCCAAAAAGGTATAGTCGGAGAGGTTGGAACGCACCGTGATCTCCCCGATGTTCTTGAGCACCTTTACGATTTTATGGGTGGCCCGGAATTCCAAATCGTCCGAGAGGCGCTTGAGCGCCATCACGATGGCCCCGTCCTTGACGTCCTTGCCCAGTTCCTCGGCGACCTCGGGCTTGATCTGTCGGGAAAGGGAGGTCAGATTGATGATGCCCTGTGCCAGGGCCGTTTGCAAAAAGGGTTTCTTCTTGATGTAATGTTCGACTACTGCTGAAATGGTTTTCATGACATTTATTCGGTTAGCTAATACAAAAATAACAGATTGTTACAAAACAAACAAATGGTTACAAAGCATTGGACGCCTCCCGAATAAACTGTTGCTCGGCCCCTTAGCTTCCTCAATGGGAATTCCAACAGCTTCCTTTGGGAAGGGAACAGGAAAGAATTCCAAGGGCAAATCGAGTGCAAAATCCATGAAATCCATTGGGCCGACCAAACACGCTATATTTAAATCATTATTTGTAAACAGCTGTATATCCATAACTTGGGCCTTTTGTGTCCGCTTTGGCGCCCATAATTACTTGGGGTTCCGGGACCTTGGAAATCCTCGGGTCAAAAAGGTGGTTTTCAAGGAAATCCATCCTTCCTCCCCTGTGGGCCCCGAGGGCGCCCCAAGCAAAAAAGGCCGCTTTATTTCCAAGAAAAAAAGATCGACTTTAACAAAATGCGTGTAGTTCGTCGAAAAAATTGGCTCTTTATGGACTTACTGACGTTATCATTGTACTTTGTTGGGCCAATTGAACCACACCCGACAATAGCATAAACATAAGGTTGACCCCAAATTATGTATCTATTTAACCACAGACCTTGCTATGGAGTACTTCGTCAATTGCAATACCTCGACTTTGGCGCCCTATACCCAGCCCCTGGACAAAATGCGTGCGGCCCATCTGTATCGAAGGTTGGGCTTCAGTGCCTCGGTGGGTACCATTAATGCCGCTATTGGACGTTCGGCCTCAGACCTTGTGGACGAATTGGTGGACCAGGCCCTGGGGATCGCCCCCATTGCCCCGCCCGAATGGGCGGATTGGACCGATGCCAATTATCCCGAGGACGACGACCTTGCCGGTGCCATGCGAAGGGCACAGGGAGAGGAATTTGCCACCACTTATGGAAATGCCCTATTGGACAACGTGCTCTTGGACCGGATGAGTTTCTTTTGGAGCAACCACTTTGTGACCCAGACCGAAATATACAACTGCAACCAATACCTATATTATTATATCAATTGCCTCCAGCGCAATGCCCTGGGGAACTTCAGGACCCTGACCTCCGAGGTAGGCCTGACCTCGGCCATGTTGGATTATTTGGACGGGGCCCGCAACCGAGGGAACAATCCCAATGAGAATTATGCACGGGAGCTGTATGAACTCTTTACCCTGGGCGAGGGGAACAGCTATTCCGAAGAGGACATCATAGAAACGGCCAAGGCCATCTCCGGTTATACCGAGCGGGGGGAGGAAGGCTGTACCCAGATCACCTTCAACCCCGAGCACTTCAATACCGAGGAAAAGACCATTTTTGGACAGACCGGCAATTGGGGCTACGAGGACGTCATGGACATCCTCTTTACCCAAAGGGCCAATGAATGTGCCTGGTTCATCTGCAGGAAACTCTATATGTTCCTGGTACATCCCGATCCCACGGACGAGGAGGGCGGGATCGCCCCCCAGATTATTGACGGTATGGCCCAGACCTTTGTTTCCAATGGCTGGGAGATTGCACCCGTGATCCGGCAGATCCTCAAAAGCCAGCACTTTTTTGACGAGACCGCCATCGGGGTGATCATCAAGAGCCCGGCGGACCTCTACTTCAATTTGGTCAAGGAAACCGGCTTCACCTATGACGATACCCTGGTCTACAACATGATGGATTCCTCGGCCCTGATAGGACAGGAGTTCTTCAACCCCCCGGAAGTGGAGGGTTGGCAAAGGGACCGGCAGTGGATCAACACGAACTTCATCATTGGGAGGTGGTTGACCGTAGAGGTGTATCTGCACCGGTTTTTCGAAAATGACCCCGAACAGTTCAGGCAATTGGCCATGGATGCCGTGGGACCCGGCAATGAAAACACGAGTAACCCTGAAATCGTGGTCCGCGCCCTGGTGGAGAAGTTCACCCCGAAGGGATTGTTGACGGAGGCGGATTTTGAGAAGGCCATGGATGCCTTCAAGATTGCCGAAGTGCCCGAGGAATATTACTCGGATGACTATTACCCGGGCGGTACGGGACAATGGATGCTCCAGCTAAGCCAAGAACCTCCCACCCAGGTCTTGGTGCTGTTGCTTCACCTTTCCAGGGAACCCGAATTTCAACTTAAATAACCCGACCCCATGTGCGATACCCACCATACCCACGATAATTCCCCACACAAAGGCCTTGAACATGAGGGCCATGACCTGGAACACACCCAATGGAGCCGACGTGCCTTTATGCAGGCCCTCGGCCTGGCAGGCTCCGGTACCATGTTCTTGGGGAGCCATTTGCTCACGGCCGCTGCCCCTTCCACCCTATCGGCCGCCTTGGCCGCAGCGGAGACGGACAATATTTTGATATTGATCCGACTCAATGGAGGGAACGACGGCCTCAGTACGGTAATCCCCATACAACAATACGACTCCTATGCCAATGCCAGACCGAACATCTACATCCCGGAGAGCAAGGTCCTGAAACTCACCAATGACTTTGGGGTGCCCACCTATATGAGCGCCCTGGAATCCCTCTGGGGAAACGGGCAGTTCAAGGCAGTGCACGGTGTGGGATATGAAAACCAGAACATGTCCCATTTTACCGGGGCCGATATCTTTGCCAATACGGATTTGGAGACCACCGGCTTCTCCGGGGCACAGACCGGTTGGATGGGAAGGCATTTTGAGGAACTCTACCCGGATTATCTGATCAATCCGCCCCCGGCCCCCGCGGCCATACAGATCGGGAGCCTCGCAGATCTGGTCTTCCAGGGCGAAGAGACCAATTATGCCTTTGTGGCCAACAATGTGGACCAATTGGAACAGATCGCACAGACGGGCACGTTCTATGATATTGAGAACGCCCCCTTTGACAACTGTATGTACGGGGACCAACTCCGCTTTCTGCGCGGGGTGGCCAATACCACCTATGAGTATGCGGGGATCATCCACCAGGCCTATATGGCCGGGCAGAACCAGGTGGAATACCAAGAGAATGGATTTGCCCGGCAATTGGCCCTTTTGGCCCGCCTGATCAAAGGAAATCTGGGCACCAAGGTCTATATGATCTCCATGGGTGGTTTCGACACCCACGGCAATCAGCCCATTGTGCACCAACGCCTGATGACCAACCTCTCGGTGGCCATCAACAATTTCTATGAGGACTTGGCCTTTACCAAGCAGGACGACAAGGTATTGAGCATGACCTTTTCCGAGTTTGGCCGAAGGATCTTTGAGAATGGATCCAACGGTACCGATCACGGGAAGGCCGCCCCCACCCTGTTTTTTGGGTCGGGGCTGGCCGGTTCCGCCTTTGTGGGGGAACATCCCAATCTGGATGAGCCCAACAACCGCGGCAACCTGGAATACAATATGGATTTCAGGGACCTCTACGGCACCGTTTTGGCCGAGTGGCTCTGTGTGCCCCGTCCCTTGGTGGAGACCCACTTGCTGAACTATCCCTATAAGGCCATAGATCTGGGCTTCAATTGCAGTGGGGAGGATTTCGACGATATCGCCATGGACAACGATCCCCCGATCTTGCCGGAGACCCCTCCGGGCCAAGATCCCAACAATCCCAACATCGACATCCTGGACGGAATCGTGCATTCCCCCTATTATCCCAATTCAAGGGCCCCGCACATCCATTTGGAAATGCCGGTGACCGCCCACGTCGACATTGAACTGTTCAACATCCTGGGGCAGCGCGTCGGCACCCTCTACAATGAGATGATGGTGGAAGGGGCCGTGGAAATCAACATCCGGGAACGAATGCGGGACAGCCTGTCCACCGGAAAATACATCTATAGAATATCGGTCGGGGACAAAAAAATGAGCAAGTCCATCATGATCACATAATATGGCAAGAGAGGCTTCGGGCCTCTCTTTTCGGAAGCCTTCGACTACTCACCCCACCCCCCAAATTGGGACTGTGTACCGGAGGTTTCCTTTTTTATGGGCCATCCCATGAAAATCAGTATTTTTGAAGCCTAATTTTCAAATTTCATGGCCCAGATCAAATCCCCGTCCCGATATACCGTGACCGCCGCACTCCCCTACACCAATGGCCCCATCCATATTGGGCATTTGGCAGGGGTATACGTTCCCGCTGACATTTATGTCCGATACCTCAGGGCCAGGGGCAGGGATGTGATCTTCATTGGAGGAAGTGACGAACACGGGGTGGCCATTTCCATGAAGGCCAGAAAAGAAGGGGTCTCCCCAAAGGAGATCATCGACAAATACCACGGTATCATCAAGGATTCCTTTGCGGAATTCGGGATTTCCTTCGACAACTATTCCAGGACCTCGGCCCCGATACACCACCGGACCGCCTCCGACTTTTTTAAGAAACTCTACAAACAAGGGGATTTTTTGGAAGAGGAGACCGAACAATTGTACGACGAGAGCGCCGATCAGTTCCTGGCCGATCGCTTTGTGGTGGGCACCTGTCCCAAGTGTGGGCATACCGAGGCCTTTGGGGACCAATGTGAAAAATGCGGTTCCTCCCTGAACGCCACCGACCTGATCGATCCAAAATCCACCATAACGGGCAGCGTTCCCTCCCTTAGGAAGACCAAGCACTGGTTCCTTCCCCTGGAACGCTATGAGGATTTCCTGAGAAAATGGATCCTGGAGGACCATAAGACGGATTGGAAGCCCAATGTACTGGGGCAGTGCAAATCCTGGCTGGATGATGGCCTTAGGCCCCGCGCCGTGACCAGGGACCTGGACTGGGGCATCCCGGTACCCGTGGAAGGGGGTGCGGGAAAAGTGCTCTATGTCTGGTTCGATGCCCCGATCGGCTATATATCGTCCACTGTGGAATGGGCCAAAAGGGAAGGCCGGGACTGGGAACCCTATTGGAAGGACAAGGGCACCAAATTGGTGCATTTCATAGGCAAGGACAATATTGTGTTCCACTGCATCATCTTCCCAAGTATGCTCAAGGCCCATGGAGGTTATGTGTTGCCCGACAATGTCCCGGCCAATGAGTTCCTCAACCTGGAGGGAAACAAATTGTCCACTTCGAAGAACTGGGCCGTTTGGCTGCACGAATATCTTCTTGAGTTTCGCGGGATGCAGGACGTGCTCCGCTACGCCCTGACGACCAATGCCCCGGAGACCAAGGACAACGATTTTACCTGGAAGGATTTCCAGGCCCGGAACAACAATGAACTGGTCGCCATTTTTGGGAACTTCATCAACCGGGTGACCGTACTGACCCATAAATACTATCAGGGAACGGTGCCCCAGCCCATTGAATTTAAGAATGTGGACCGGGAGGCCTTGGAGGCCGTTAAGGGATTCCCCGGGATTTTATCCGATTCCCTGGAGCGCTATCGGTTCAGGGAGGCTGGACAGGAGCTTATGAACCTGGCCCGTTTGGGCAACAAATACCTGGCCGATGAGGAACCTTGGAAATTGATCATGACCGATCCCGATCGGGTGCGCACCATAATGTATGTGGCCTTGCAGATCGCCTCGGCCCTGGCCGTATTGAGCGAACCCATCCTTCCCTTTAGTTCTGCAAAGTTGAAGGGGATCCTCAAGCTGGATCCAAAACGGGACGACTGGGATGGGGTAAGTCAAGAAGAGGCCTTGCTTCCCGCGGGGCACACCCTTGGGGAAAGCGAGCTGCTCTTCCGCAAGATCGAGGATGGGGAGATCCAAAAACAATTGGACAAATTGGAGGCCACCAAGAAAACTAACGCACATATGTATCGTGAAACAAGCCCCCAAAAGGAAACCATAAGTTTTGATGATTTTGCCAAAATGGACCTGAGGGTGGGCACGATCATCGAAGCGGAAAAGATGCCAAAGGCCAATAAACTCCTGGTCCTGAAGGTGGATACCGGCCTGGATGTCCGAACCATCGTTTCGGGAATCGCCGAAAGCTTCGATCCAAGTGAAATCATTGGCAAAAAAGTGACCGTTTTGGTCAACCTGGCCCCTAGGAAGCTACGTGGAGTCGAGAGCCAAGGGATGATCCTGATGACCCGGGACCCGGAAGGGAAACTGGTATTTATGAACCCCGACAGGGAACAAGTGGATAATGGGGAAACCATCGATTAGGTGAGGTGAAGTTCCCAATCAACAAGAACATCTATGAAATCCTTGATATGCCTTCCCCTGTTTTTATTGGCACTCCCGATCTTCGGGCAGGACAGCCTTGAGGTAAAGGAAAAGAATATGTGGAACCATTTCACCTATGATATGGGGAACGTGTTCGGGGGGATTGGACACTCCTATTCACGCCCCCTGCATTGGGAAGGGGACGACTGGGCCAATCTGGGTTATATGACCGCGGGAACACTGCTTCTTTTTGCCGTGGACGGGGAAATCAATGATTGGACCCAAGGTTTTAAGGAGGACGTCCCGGATTTTATCATGGACTACGGCCATAAATACGGGAACCCGAACAACAATTATATGATCACCGGGGGGGTGTACCTCACCGGCCTGTTCACCAAGAATGAAAAGTTGAGGCGCACCGGGGTGCTGCTGATCGCCTCGGCCTCTGCAGGGGGGCTTTTGCAACAGGTTTCAAAGCGGATCGTGGGCAGGGCCAGGCCCAAGGCGGAGGTCGGACACGCAACCTTCGACCCACTGCACCTGGACCGGGTGTACAATTATGATTCCTTCCCTTCCGGCCATGCCATGCTCGCCTTCAGCAATGCCTACGTCATTGCCAAACAATTCGACAGTCCCTGGATCAAAGGGGGGCTGTATGCCATTGGCCTGGTACCCGGCATGGTACGGGTGATGGATGACTTCCACTGGTTCTCGGACGTCGCCTTCAGTACGGTATTGAGTATTTTCATCGTGGAGTCGATCGATAGGTACCTGGATTCCAAATAC
>CALDPL010000215.1 GCA_937911965.1 uncultured Allomuricauda sp.
TTCCTTTTTCTCGGCAAAGAAGGCATTGGGGCTGGAAAACTTCAATTTTTTGTCCAAACGCACGTGCAGGTAGGGGACGTTGCGCTCAAAGGTCCCCGAAACCACTTTGACAAAGGCAAGGCGGTCCCGGTGCTTGGGATCCATATTGGCGTGGATCTTGAAAACGAAGCCTGAAAATTCCTTTTCTCGGGCATGGACCAATCGTTCCTCTGCCATTTTAGATCTGGGTGGCGGTGCGATCTGAATAAAACAGTCCAAGAGTTCCCGTACCCCAAAATTGTTCAGGGCCGATCCAAAGAAAACGGGCTGTTGCTCTGCCTTGAGATAGGATTCCTTGTCGAATTCCGGGTAGACCCCATGGACCAGATCCAAATTGTCACGCAGTTCGGCGGCATGTTTGGAGCCTATGAGTTTTTCCAGTTCAGGGCTTTGGATATCGTCAAAGGCGATGGTCTCCTCGATGTTCTTTTTGCTGTTGCCACTGAAGAGGTTTATGTTTTTTTCGAAGATGTTGTATATGCCCTTGAAATCGTATCCCATGCCGATGGGGAAACTCAAGGGGGTGACCTTAAGGCCCAATTTCTGTTCCACTTCATCCAATAGGTCGAAGGCGTCCTTCCCTTCACGGTCCAGTTTATTGATGAAAACGATCATGGGAATGTTGCGCATTCTGCAGACTTCGACCAATTTCTCGGTCTGTTCCTCCACCCCTTTGGCCACGTCAATGACCACTATGACACTGTCCACGGCGGTCAGGGTTCTAAAGGTGTCCTCGGCGAAGTCCTTGTGGCCGGGGGTATCCAAGATGTTTATTTTCTTGTCCTTATAGATAAAGGCCAAAACGGAAGTGGCCACGGAAATTCCCCTTTGGCGCTCGATTTCCATAAAATCACTGGTGGCCGACTTTTTTATCTTGTTGCTCTTGACCGCACCTGCTTCCTGGATGGCACCCCCAAAAAGCAATAACTTTTCGGTCAGGGTGGTTTTTCCGGCATCGGGGTGGGAGATGATACCAAAAGTCCTTCTCCTGCTTATTTCCTTTTCAAAATCCATCATCAAAATTTGGGCAAAAATAGGGGATTAATCTTTTTTTACCGCCATTGTGTGAGACTATTCCCATTGTTGATATTTTTCATAAAAAACAATGGATTTTGGGCCTACAATAAGGAAAAAGCACCGTATTTTTCGTGCGTTTTTTAACGCTTGTTCCTTTGGGATGGAGGCCTTCCTTGGAAGTTTTTGTCAGGATAATTTGGTTTGTGGTCCCTTATGATGAAGAATCGGCTTTTTGTCGATAATAATGGGTGAAGAGATTCAAAATCTTTAATTATGCTGACTATTTGACTTTTGGGTTTCAAAGAAGCAAGTGAATAAAAAACAAAAGAAAATCCCCAATTTTCTTACAATTGAGATTACTGCTGATGCCATGGTGATACGACCAATACCGATCATCTATGGAGAACATTACTTTTGAAGGATTTGGGCAGTCCACAATCCGCAAAATATCTTTTCTGGTCCTGTTGAATGGGTTGTTGTTCCCTTTTCTTGGATCGGCTTCGGCCTCGGACCACACGGAAAAACATATCGATCACCATACGGATTTTGACCAGGGTTACATGGCTCCCATTTGGACTTTCTGGGATCTAGCACCGGTGGACTGCGACGGGGACGGGGTAACTTGTGAAAAGGAAAAGGAGGATGGGACCGATCCCAACGACCCCTGTAGTTTTATTCTGGAAAGCCAAAACTGCGAACCTTCCAAGGCTTGGAAGAAGATGGACTGTGACGGGGATGGGGTGACCAACCAAAAGGAAAAGGAGGACGGTACGGATCCCCTGGACCCTTGTGATCTTATCCTGAAACACCAAAATTGCAGTCCTTCGGTCGAATGGAAGAAATTGGACTGTGATGGGGACGGGGTGACCAATGAAAAAGAAAAGAAGGACAGGAGCGATCCCTTTGACCCCTGTGACTATAAGCCTAAAAGCGTGACCTTGCCCCAAAGCGGGGATTATCTCGAAGCCGACTGTGACGGGGACGGGGTGAGCAATGGCCGGGAAAAGGAAGATGGTACGGATCCCTTGGATCCCTGTGATTTTGTATTGGAACATCAGGATTGCACCCCTTCGAAGGAGTGGAAGGAACTGGATTGTGACGGGGACGGGGTGACCAATGGGGATGAAAAGAAAGATGGTACGGATCCCCTGGATCCCTGTGATTATAAGCCGGAAAGTGTGACCTTGAGCCCGACCGTGGATTGGAAAACCCTTGATTGCGATGATGACGGCAATCCAAATGATACGGACCCCAATCCCTTGGAGGCCACGGCGGTGGACGATTATGGTTCCACCAATGCCCTGACCCTGGTGGCAATCAATATTTTGGAGAATGATGATTATTTGCCCAACAATGATGCCAACAACCTCGGAATAACCAGCTTGTCCAGAATTGAGGGCAATGCCCTTGGAACGGTCAGTTTTGATGCTGAAACAGGTATAATGGAATATACACCTGTCGCCTCTGAATCCAATACCACGGTCACCATTGTTTACCAGGTTTGCAATGTTTTGCCGGAACCCAGTGTCTGTGCCTCCGCCACGGTTTATATCGAGGTTGGTGCAAACACCATCGATGCGGTGGATAACAGCTATACCGCGGTGGAGGGAACCGGTGGTGTTATTCCAGGGTCCAACGTTTTGGACAATGATACCCTGAACGGGGAACCGGTGACCCTTGAGACCGTAACGATCAGTGCTATGCCAACCCCCGAATTGACCATCAACGGGGATGGCAGCGTGAGCGTTGGTGGAGCGGCACTTCGGGGCATCTATACCATCGAATACACCATTTGTGAGATTGCCGATCCGGACAACTGTGATACGGCCACGGTGACCGTGACTGTGGAGGGGGGGGCAACCAGTGTCATCGATGCAGTTGATGACAGCTTTACCGCGGTTGAGGGGACCGATGGCGTTATCCCGGGATCCAACGTATTGGATAACGATACCCTGAACGGGGAGATAGTGGACCTTGGGACCGTAACGATCAATTCTGTGCCAACTCCCGAACTGACGGTCAATGCGGATGCCAGTGTGAGTGTGGGAGCAGCGGTGCTACCGGGCAGCTATACCATAGAATACACGATCTGTGAAATCGCCGATCCCGGAAACTGCGATACGGCCACAGTGACCGTGGTTGTCGAAGCGGGCCCAGCCAGTGTCATCGATGCAGTGGACGACAGCTTTACCGCAATGGAGGGTGCCGATGGAACGATCCAGGACAGCAATGTGCTGTTGAACGATACCCTGAACGGGGAAGCGGTGACCTTGGAGTCCGTTATTTTGAGTTCGACCCCTTCAGCGGAACTGAGCATCAACCCCGATGGCAGTGTCAGCGTTACCCCCGGAACCCTTTCGGGCAGCTACACCTTGGAATATACCATCTGTGAGATCGCCAACGTGGACAACTGTGATACGGCCACGGTTACCGTGATCGTGGAGGGGGGCATGGTCAGTGCCATTGATGCAGTGGATGATGAATTTACCGCAGATGGGGAAAGCGGGGGAGTGATCCCGGGCAGCAATGTATTGTCCAATGATACCCTGAATGGGGAGGCCATAACCCTTGAAGATGTAATTTTAAGCTCAGTACCAACTGATGTATTGAGCGTCAATCCCGATGGCAGTGTCAGCCTTTCCCCGGATACCCAGGAGGGCATCTATACCATAGAATATACCATCTGTGAGGCCGGCAATGCAGGCAACTGCGATACGGCCACTGTAACGGTATTGGTTGATAACCAAGAAATCTTGGTAAACCAAATGTTGACACCCAACGGGGACCTGAAGAACGATTTTCTGTTCATCAGGGGAGTGGAAAAAATCAAATCGAGTACATTCCGTATTTTCAACCGTTGGGGTGTGGCAGTCTATGAAGGAACAAATTACGACAACGTACACAATGTATTTGATGGCCGGTCCAGAGGGAGGTCCACTTTAGGCGTAAATGAATACCTTCCTGCCGGAGTGTATTTCTATATCTTTAATTATGAAACGGAGAAAGGAAGTTTCACGGACACCGAGTACATCTATTTAAGCAGGTAACAATATTAGATCGAATGATAAAAAAGTGCATTTTAATTCCGTTTTTGTTCCTGGGAATAAGCTTGCAGTCCTTAATGGCCCAACAGGATGCACAGTACACCCAGTATATGTACAATACCCTGAGCGTCAATCCTGCCTATGCGGGATCCAGGGGGCAATTGAGTTTTGCGGGACTCTATCGTTCCCAGTGGGTGGGTCTGGATGGGGCACCGGAGACCTTTACCCTGAATTTGCATTCCCCGATCAGGAACAGTAGGCTGGGGTACGGGATTTCAATTGTGAACGACAATATCGGGGATGGGGTCGTTCAGGAAACATTCTTGGATGCAGTGGTATCCTATACCATTGATCTATCCATGGACGCAAAGCTCTCCTTTGGCCTGAAAGCGGGCGGGAATATGCTCAGTCTGGATTTCAACGGCCTGCGGAATTTTGACCAGGAAGTGGTCAACCA
>CALDPL010000216.1 GCA_937911965.1 uncultured Allomuricauda sp.
CATAATCCGCTTCTTGGAAAGACACCTGCCCCGCGCGGTAGGCTCCCTTGGCGGCGCTCACGTCAGTCTCGGTGGGTTCATGATTGCACACGGGGTAATCCTTGGGCGCGGCCTGGCCGTAGCTGTGTCCCGGCAGCATGAGGCTCATCACGAAACAGCACAGGCTGAAACCCCAGCGCGCCGTCTTGCCTGTGCGCCTCTTCGCGCCAAGAGCGCTCCTCCACGCTTCGCGAGGGACTCGGTCCCTTTGGCCGTGCGCAGCGGGTGAAAGCGCGGCGGGCCTGCGTGCTGATGAAATGTCTGGTGGAAGCGAAGTCATTCCGGCTCCTTTGGCCCGAAGCACGCACAGTGTAGGTCGGTCACTTTGCACTGAATGAGCATAGAAACGCACGAGCCTTGGCCCAAGTCCGCGCGCGATCCACAGATTTTGAGCTTGTTCCGCCGACGGTCACGGTCGATTCTCTAGAGTAAGTCATGGGTTTGTTTGCGTTGACCTATTGTCCCTTACGTGCGCGCTCAAAAAGTCGGCGGCGGTGGGAAGTGCTTCTCATGATGCGCTTTGCCTTGGGTGTAGCGCTTTGCATCCCGCTATTCCAAGCCGCCACGGCGTGGGGACGAGTCGACAGCTCCGAAGCGAGGCTGGACGAAATCCGACGTAAGATGGAGGAAGGGCAACGGCTGTTTCTGGCAAAGGACTATGAAAAGGCGGCCAAACTCAGGGATGAAATCTCAAAGCGCAAATAATATCAGATGGTGAGAAAGGCCCGCGGTTCCCTGTTCATCCCCTTGATCCCCTTGATTCTTTTTTTGATATTTTTCCCATGTGCCACAGTCCTGGGCCAGAGCGTGGATTCCGCAGAGGTCATGCAGCCCCTGGCAGAGGCAATGGCCGGGGAACCGATTCCCAATCAGGGATTTTCGATCAACAGCCTATGGCGGGGCTGCCTTGGAATGGCGGCCATGGTCCTTATCGCCTTTATATTCAGCACAAACAGAAAGGCCATCAACTGGAAAACGGTGGGGATCGGTCTGTCCCTGCAGCTCTTGATCGCCATTGGGGTCCTTAAGGTACCCTTTGTACAGTACCTCTTTGAAATGGTGGGCCAACTCTTTGTAAGCGTATTGGAATTTACACGTGCGGGCAGTAGGTTCCTCTTTGAGGGCCTGGTGGTGGACATGGACAAATTCGGGTACATCTTTGCCTTCCAGGTCCTGCCAACGATCATCTTCTTTTCGGCCCTTACCTCGGTACTCTTTTATCTGGGGATCATCCAAAAGGTGGTCAAGGCCCTGGCCTGGCTGCTCTCCAAATCCTTGGGAATATCCGGGGCGGAAAGTCTTTCCGTGGCCGGGAACATCTTCCTGGGACAGACCGAGGCCCCCTTGCTGATCAAGGCCTACCTGGAAAAGATGAACCGCTCGGAGATCCTCTTGGTGATGGTGGGGGGAATGGCCACCGTGGCCGGGGCCGTATTGGCCGCCTATATCGGCTTTTTGGGCGGGGACGATCCCCAGTTGCGATTGGTCTTCGCCAAACACCTTTTGGCCGCTTCCGTCATGGCGGCCCCGGGGGCCATAGTGATTTCAAAGATGCTCTGCCCGCAGACCGAAGCGGTCAATACCGATGTCAGGGTCTCCTCCGAAAAAATAGGGTCCAATTTTTTGGATGCCATTGCCAACGGCACCACCGAGGGCCTCAACCTGGCCCTCAATGTGGGGGCCATGCTGCTGGTCTTTGTCGCCTTTATCGCCATGATCAACGGCATCTTGGGCTGGGTGGGCGATCTGAGCTCCCTCAATGCCTGGGTCGCGGCCCATTCCCCCTACGACAGTTTTTCCCTGGAGGCCATTCTGGGCACCCTCTTTGCCCCCATCATGTGGTTGATCGGGGTGGCCGATGAGGATGTGATGCTGATGGGCCAATTGTTGGGGGTCAAGCTGGTGGCCAGTGAATTTGTGGCCTACATCCAATTGGCCGAACTCAAGGATATGGCCAGTGGCATCCATCTGGGTTACAACAAATCCGTGATCATGGCCACCTATATGCTCTGTGGCTTTGCCAATTTCGCCTCCATTGGGATCCAAATCGGAGGGATAGGATCCCTGGCACCCGGCCAACGCAAGACCCTATCGGAATTCGGAATGAGGGCCGTCCTCGGGGGCTCCCTGGCCTCCCTGCTCTCGGCCACCATCGCCGGAATGATCCTGGGTTAAGCGATCTAATTCCCCAAGATCCTCTTGCCCAGCTCCCGAAGAAGTTTTTTGGCCTCCCGTGGATTTCGTTCCACCTCCTCAATCTCAATTTCCCCGGCTTCCTCCACAATCCGGTAACTGAACACAAATTCAGGGGCCTCGGCATCCCCATTCAGGAGCCCGAAGCGCAGGTCGTTGAAAAACATATTCCCATCCCGCCCGGTGATGATGTACCAACCATTTGCAATCCCGATCAAACGTCGGATCTTGTCGCGGGAGTCCAATTCCCCCAATAGGTGGTGGTTCTTTTGATAACGCCCAAAGGAAATTGGAGCGGAATCAAAAAAGGAATAATCCCCGATCAAATAGGCATCCTGAAGTTCCACATGGGCCATCCACAGAATGTTGTTCATCGGGGAAGGCCTGGTCTCCAATTGGAGGTAGGCAATGCCCCCTTCTTCCAAGGCGGACTTGAACTTTTGGTAGGCCAGACCCTTCAGGCACACGCAAAGCAGCAGGTAACAACTGCTGATCAGCAGCCCCAATCGATTGAAGCGTTCCCTTTTTTCAGATCCCCGCTTGGAGCACATCGCCAAGATCAAAAAGGTCAGAAAAGGCAGGGTATATAAGGGGTCTATGACAAAAATGGTCCTGAAATCAAGCCTGAGGTCCAGGGGCCAAAAAAGTTGGGTTCCCCATGTGGTCAGGGAATCGAGCAGCGCATGGGTCAGAAAGGCCCAGAACACCAGCTTGGACCAATCCTTCCAACCAATCCCCGACCTGCGTTCGATCTTGGAAATCCCCCAACCGAGGATCGGACCAAAGAGCAGTGCAAAAACCAGGGAGTGGGTAAAACCGCGATGTATTTCCACGGCGGAGACCACATCCACAAAAGAGCTTGCAAAGGTATCCAGGTCGGGGATGGTACCGGCAATGGCCCCATAGATCATGGCCTTGTTGCCCGCTTTTTTGCCCAGGACCGCTTCCCCGACGGCCGCTCCCAATACAATCTGTGTTAGTGAATCCATGCTTTGAATCGGCTTTGCGCCAAAGATAAGCTTATGGAAGGAACGTGTATCCCAAATCAAAGGGAAAGCATTTCCGACCGTTGATAATATCTTTATAAGTCAGCTCCGCCCCTTTTGGAAACCGCCCGCTCTGATGTACCTTTGTGAAATCGATTTTGGTCCCCTGTTGGGACCTGAAAATGGCCCTTGGGGCAAAGGAGATGAAACAGTACCACGACCTATTGAAGCACGTATTGGAACAGGGCACCCAAAAAGGGGACCGTACCGGCACCGGGACCCTCAGCGTTTTTGGGCATCAAATGCGTTTTGATCTCTCCGAGGGCTTCCCCATGGTGACCACCAAGAAACTGCACCTGAAATCCATCATATACGAACTGCTCTGGTTTTTAAAGGGGGACACCAATATCGGGTACCTGCAGGAGCACGGGGTGCGCATTTGGAACGAATGGGCCGATCAAAAGGGCGATCTGGGCCCGGTCTATGGCCACCAATGGCGCAATTGGAACTCCGAGGAAATCGACCAGGTCAAGGAAGTGATCCACAGCCTGAAACACAATCCCAACAGCCGAAGAATGCTGGTTTCCGCCTGGAACCCCTCCGTGCTGCCGGACACCTCCATATCCTTTGCCGAAAACGTGGCCAAGGGCAAAGCGGCCCTTCCCCCCTGCCACGCCTTTTTCCAATTCTATGTGGCCGAGGGAAAGCTCTCCTGTCAACTATACCAAAGGTCGGCCGATATCTTCCTTGGAGTGCCCTTCAACATTGCCTCCTATGCCCTGCTCACCCTGATGGTGGCCCAGGTTTGCGGGTACAAACCCGGAGAGTTCATCCACACCTTCGGGGATGCCCACATCTACAACAACCATATGGAACAGGTTCAGCTGCAATTGGGCCGGGAACCCCACCCCCTACCCCGAATGGAACTCAACCCGGAGGTCAGGGACATCTTCGAATTTGAATTCGAAGACTTCAAACTCCTGGACTACGACCCCCACCCCCACATCAAGGGAGCGGTTGCGGTATAGGCCTCCAGCCCCAATTCAATCCTTTGGTCAAGGTAGCCTGGCCGGAATTTCTTATGGACCTAAATTCCCGTTAAAATCAAAGTATTGAAAAATCCCCTTATCGATGGAATACGCGATATACTTTTTGTCTCCTGACTTCGACACTTTTTTTAGGGTCATTTTTTAACGATCGCAATATCAATCAGATATGGATTTCGAGTCACCGATTTGGGTGACGCGGGCACAAAACCCACTTTTTTTAGGCATGTCTCCTGACAGGGAATGGATCTTGGAGCACTCCGGCAAAGTGGACATTTTCAAGGATCACCACA
>CALDPL010000217.1 GCA_937911965.1 uncultured Allomuricauda sp.
CCTGGACAAATACCGCAGGGAACCCGGAGAAAGTGGCCCCTTGGCCATCAAGGTCCTCTCCGTGCTGGGGGGAATCCTGGCCACGGTTGCCTTCGGGGCCTTTTTGGGCTTCCTCGACATTTTCGACTCCAATCCGGCCATGCTCGGGCTCGGGTCGATCCTCTTGGTCGGGTCCATGGCCCTCCAAAGAATCTACGACAGCCTGGTCCTGGATGCCCTGGGCATTTCCCTATATATCCTGGGGATGCTCTTGATCATTTTCGGCCTTGGGGAATTCCGGCTCCACGGAAACAGCATTGCCCTGCTGGTCCTTGGACTGGCCCTGATCACGCTCTTGGTCTCCCGCAACTACCTTTTGTGTTTTATATCCACATTGGTCCTGGCAGCGGACTTCCTCTACCTCATCCTGGAGAACGAACTTCCCGATATGATCCATGCCTATGTGGCCTTCTTTTCCCTGGCCCTGGCACACTGCATGCTCAATGAGGCAAAATACCTTAGCGCCCCACCCCTGATTTCAAGGATTTACGGACCCCTGAGGGCCGGCCTGATCTTCTCCCTCTTGTTCGGCCTGGTCCCTATCGGGATCGTGGGCATGGCCCAAATGGATAGCGACCGGATCTGGATCTCGGCCCTGGCCCCCCTCGCCATTATCCTGTATCAGGTCCCCTCGATCCTAAAGATCCTTGGAACCGCAAAAAGGGACAGGACCACGGCCTACATCCTCTGTGTGCTGGCCCTCCTGCCCACCCTCTTTGCCCCGGCATTGGCGGGGGCCCTGATGATCGTCCTGCTGTCCTTCAAGATCAATTATCGCAGCGGTCTGGTCCTTGGTATCCTGGCCCTGGTCTATTTTGTGATACAATACTATTACGATCTCAACCTCAGCCTGCTGATAAAATCCATGCTGCTGCTGGGCAGTGGCCTGCTGTTCCTGCTCTACTATCTGTTTTTCACCAAAAGGACCAAGCCCCATGAAAAAATATAGTTGGATCCTTATCCTGGCAAACCTGCTCCTCTTTTTGGGGGTCTTCAATTATTCCATCCTCAAAAAGGAACAATTGATGGAAGGGGGGACCTTGGCCCTAATGGAGCTGGCCCCGGTGGACCCCCGTTCCCTGATCCAGGGGGACTATATGCGCCTGGACTATGTGCTGGGCCAAAAAATGGCCATGGATTCCATTCCCGACAAGGGACTCTGCGCCTTGGAAATCGATGGGCGGGGAGTGGCAAAAAACATCAGGTACATCCAAAATACAGGGGAACTGAAATCGGGGGAAGTCCCCATCAAATACTCCAAAAGGTCCCGGGGCGGCCTGCGATTCGGGGCCGAATCCTATTTCTTCCAAGAGGGAAAGGCCGAAAAATATGAAAAGGCCGAATACGGGGGCATCCGAATCGATGAATACGGAAATTCGCTATTGATGGGTTTATTCTCCAATGAATTAAAAAAAATAGATTAAAAGCTGTTTTTTGGTGTTTTAGTCTGTTATTTTTGAATGTTTTTGTATACTTAGAAAAACGTAGTGCCAATATTTTTTCACCTAATCTCAATGTGAGTATGATAATTAAAGTAGTTGAGCTTTTTGCCGGTGTGGGTGGTTTTCGGATTGGTTTGGAGGGCTATCCGAAAAGGAAGGAGAAAAAATACGAAGTGATCTGGAGCAACCAATGGGAACCCAGCACCAAGACACAACACGCCAATCTCATATACAACAACAAATGGCCCGATGCCAATCATAGTGGTGAAAACATAGAATCGGTCATTGAACAAAAATTCGAAACAATACCCGACCATGATTTACTTGTTGGAGGGTTCCCTTGCCAGGATTATTCTGTGGCGACCACCCTCAATAATTCAAAGGGCTTAATAGGTAAAAAAGGTGTTCTGTGGTGGAGTATTGAAGCTATTTTGAGACGCAAAGAGAATAAGCCCAAATACCTCTTATTTGAAAATGTGGACCGCTTATTAAAATCCCCTTCCACCCAAAGGGGGCGGGATTTTGCAGTAATGCTGGCTTCATTGAACAATCTGGGCTATGCTGTGGAATGGAGGGTCATCAATGCCGCAGAATACGGAATGCCACAAAGAAGAAGGAGAATTTTTTTCACTGCTTACCATTGTAGCGCCCCAATTTACAAAAGGATAAAGGATATAGATAATAAAGAACGTTGGTTGGATACCCATGGTGTTTTCGCGAAAGCCTTCCCCATTGAAAAGATAGAAAACAAAATAACTAGCGACACCATAGGTTCTGACTTGGTCGAAGTGACCGACAATTTTAATTTGAACGAAAAATCAAGCCCCTTTGAAAATTGTGGCTTAATGATTGACGGGATATATTATACCGGTAAATCCAATCCGGATTACCGTGGTCCTTATAGAACATTGGGTTCAGTTTTGGTGGACATTAATGAAGTCCCTGAAGAATTTTTCATACCATTTGAAGAAATTGACAGGGAGAAAGGATGGAAATATTTGAAAGGTGCCAAACAGGAACCGAGGTACAACAAGAAATTGGACTTCTATTATAACTATTCTGAAGGAAGTATGGTGTTTCCCGATGCCATTGATAAGCCATCAAGAACCATTATTACCGGAGAGGGCGGAAAATCACCTTCTCGCTTCAAACATGTAATATTGCAGGAGGGAAGATATAGAAGATTGACTCCCATAGAATTGGAAAGATTAAATACTTTTCCCAGCAATCACACGGAACACGAAGGTATTACAGACACCAAAAGAGCCTTTTTCATGGGTAATGCCTTGGTGGTTGAAATAATTGAAAAAATAGGGAATGAACTTTACAGTCAGATTGCAAAAGTGGAACCCCTAACCAAAGCAGTATTGGCTTAATGGCTCAATACATTTCGAGGGTGTAATTTAAAGTCTGTCTGAATGATTTCATATAGTAAATAATCCTCGGGGCAAGCCCCAAGGCATTTAGAGGAAGATATTTTAAAATCTGAAAAC
>CALDPL010000218.1 GCA_937911965.1 uncultured Allomuricauda sp.
CAGTCCAGTACTGCGTAAACTCTCAGGTAAAAGGACAGGGGGAGAGGCGACTCAGCGGAGGAAATCTGTGTGCTTCTTTACATCTATCTGATAGCCATCACCGCCGAAGCCATGTCCGGTGCCCTTGCCGCGGGTCGGCGCAACATGGACATGTTCGGGGTGGCCTTCATCGCCTTTGCCTTTGGTGCGATCTGCAGTATTGGAACGGTCTATGTGCTGTTTACCAATGGGGTGATGCTGGGGGCCTTCTGTACTTTTTTCTATACCCAAGGGGTTTTCTTTGAGGCCAACCGACAGATCTGGCTGCACGGGACCCTGGAGATTTCCGTGATCGTAATCGCGGGTTGCGCCGGCTTGATCATGGGCAACAGCATACTCTTTCCGGGAACCTTTTCCCGAAGGCAGTCCTTTATGCGGGGGGCCAAGGACGGGCTCAAAGTAGTGGTGAGCACCATTCCCTTTTTTATCATGGCCGGTTTTATAGAGGGGTTTATCACCCGCTATTCCAATATGCCGGATGCCCTGGCCCTATTGATCATCGGGGGCTCCCTCTTATCGATTGTCCTTTATTATATTGTATATCCAAATCTTTTAAACCGAAAAACGCATGGCGGAACAATACATTGAACTGAGGGTGAACCGGGATTTCGGGGACATCCTTTCCGTTTATTTTGATTTCCTGAGACAGAACCTCAAAAAATTCACCAATGTCTTTTTGAGCTACAATGGAATTTTCATCGTTGGGCTCTTGATCAGCAGTTACCTGCTCGTCACCGGTTTTGTGGGAATGATCTCCATGGAGGGAAGTGGGTATGGCATTGAATCGACCTCCTCCGGGGACAACTCCCATTGGGTTTCCATTGTCGCCGGCGGAGTGTTTTATTGTTTCGTATTGATGGCCGTATTCTTTCTGAATTACAGCCTGAGCTCCTCCTACCTTCACCTTTATGAGCAATCCAAGGGAAGGGATTTCGAGAGGCGGGAAGTCTGGGCCCACTGCAAGGAAAACATTGGCAAGACCTTACTTTTCATCCTCATGTTGATTCCCTTGTTCATTGGAGTGTTCATTGTGGCCGTGGTCTTTGCCATTATCCCGATCCTGGGACTGTTTGCCCAATACATCGTACAATTCTTTGTCACGGCTTGGATCGGTGTCTCCTTTTTCGCCATGATTACCCTAAAAATGTCGGTGGGAGATGGTTTTTCGGAGGGATGGAGGCTGGTGGCGGCCAATTTTTGGAAATCGGTGGGGGTGAATTTTATCCTGGGCCTGCTCAACGGGATCCTGTTGATGGTCATCCTTATGGTCCCCGGCATCATCATTGGGATCTATACCTACCATGTGGTGGAGAACAATGTGGATGTGGGGAGTTCCGTTCTGGCAATTTCCCTGTATACGGTGACCCTCTGCCTTTTTATGGTCCTGGCGGTCTTCGCCCAATGCCTGTCCCAATTTGTGAACGGCATTCTTTTCTATGCCCTTCACGAGAAGGCATACAACAGCAATGCCAGAAGCAAGATCGAACAAATAGGACAGGCGGATCGGTGATACGGCATTTGTACATCCTGATATGTCTGTTTTGGGCGGCCGCGCTCCCTGCCCAGAAGGATTCCATTGAGCTGCCCGTGGATCGGACCTCGGTCCTGGTCCAGCGGCAATTTGATGGGGAGCTCAATGAAAAGTATTCCGGGCCCGAGTTCCAATACGGGGTGGACCGTGGGGAATCGATGAATCTCATATCCCGCTTTATCCATTGGTTCTTGAATGCCCTGGGGGATATTTTTGGAGTGGATGTCTCCCCTGCCGTGCTGCTGGTCCTTGAATATGTCATTTATACATTGATGGGCGCACTGGCCATTTATCTGTTGGTCCGGATGTTTGTCCGTGAGCGTTTCTCCTCCCTTTTTACCCGAAAGGCCAAATCCCTGATGGACTTGGAACTGTCCCAGCGCCATATAGAGTCCCTGGATCTGGATGCCCTGGTGGAGGAAGCGCTGGGGGAAGGAAATTACAGGCTCGCCGTGCGCTACCGTTTTCTGAAGATTTTGAAGCTGCTCTCCCAAAGGGAGCTTATTCAATGGCATTTTGAGAAGACCAATCAAGACTATATGGAGGAATTGGCCCACGAACCTTTGCAGCAAGAATTCCGAAAGGCCAGCTACCTGTTCGAGAATATCTGGTATGGACTGCAGCCCATCGACGAAATGGGATATCATAAGGTCGGCCATCGTTTTGATTCACTGAATAAATCCATGCCCTGAAGATGGACCGCAGATCAAAGATCATACTCGTTCTCATGGGCCTGGTCCTGGTCGGAATCGTCCTGGCCGAATTGATCAGGCCCAGGCCGATCGATTGGAACCCTTCCTATACGGCCGAGGACAAGATCCCCTTTGGCTGTTTTGTGCTCTATAATGAACTGCCGCTGCTCTTCCCCGGGCAGACCCTGGTGACGGTAGGGGAAAGCCTCTACGGACCCCTATCCGAACGCCAGGGCAATCCCCCTTCCAACTACCTCATGATCAATGAATCCATTGTACTCGACGATCAGGAAACCCGGCAGATTCTGGATTTTGTGGCCCAGGGCAATACGGTTTTGATCGCGGCCTCCGAACTGGGGCCTTCCCTGGCCGATAGCCTGAACATATCCATGGCCTCCGACTATGGGCTAATGGAGGGGTCGGCCGTTTTGACCCTGACCCACAATAGGTTCAAAGGAAAACAATACCCCCTGTCCCGGGGGATTTTCAATACCCATTTCTCCAAGGTGGATTCCACGGCCACCACCGTATTGGGGCATATCACCTATACCCGGAAAAGTTACTTGGAAGGCCAAGGGGAGGAGGTCCTGACCAAGGCAAACCTGATCCAGACCAAATTTGGCAAAGGACATTTTGTGGTCAGTTCGACCCCGCAGGTCTTTGGCAACTACTATATGTTGGGAGGAAATTCACAGTACGTGGCCCATAGCTTTTCCTACCTCGAGGATGGAGAACTGCTCTATTGGGACGATTACAAAAAGGCCGGCAGGGCCTATATAGACTCCCCCATGCGCTTTGTCCTGGGTCAAATGTCCCTGAAATGGGCCTATTACCTCGCCCTGTCGGGAATCCTGCTTTTTGTGCTCTTCCGGGCCAAAAGGACGCAACGCATCATCCCCGTGGTCGAACCGCTGAAGATGGTGCTCACCAACCTTGACGCCGGCCACGAGGAATCGCTCACCTTCTCCAACCATCCCAAGGACGAATCGTTCGGCACGCGCGAGGTGCCGTTCTCGCGCGA
>CALDPL010000219.1 GCA_937911965.1 uncultured Allomuricauda sp.
GCCACCAGGGCGCCCCGGCTGCCTGTGCTGCCCCGCAGTCCGGCAAAGATTGTCAGACTGCGGCTATGGGCAACTGCGTGCACGCTGCCCGGCTCAGGGTAGCGCCAGGGTCACCAGCCGCGCATCATTGCCACCACCGACGGTCACCGCAATGAACTGCTTGCCATTGGCCATGTAGGTCATGGGAGTGCCGGTGGGCTGGGATGGCAGGTCATACTCCTGGATGACGGCGCCGGTGTTCTTGTCAAAGGAGAAGAACAGCAGCACCAACAGATGCAGCACGATCTGAAATAGTATTTCTTTTCTGGTAATCAAGGGCAATTAATTAAAAATCAAAACTATGGAATAATCCCATTTCCAGAAAAAACAGATTTACCAACAACCGTATTTGCCCGCCCAACGACCATTTCAACCCCTTTTCATGGGTTTGGGTCCCTCTCCAGGGCCGACCCCTCGAAAATACGTACGGGCATTTCCCCTCCCAATCCCCATTCCCCGAAATTGCCTCAGTTACCTAATAGGGGATAGTTGTTTTTTACTATTTTTATGTTTCGGTCCCAATTGGGAAGCATACTAATCTTTAATCCAACAAGAATGAAAAAAACATTGTTTACGATTGCATTATTGTCCACAGCAATGGTCTGCGCACAATCAAGCTGGAAATCCGACAGGGCCCATTCCAAGATCGGTTTTGCGATCAACCACATGATGATTGCCGAAGTGGAAGGCCACTTCAGTGACTTTGAGGTCAACGCAACCGCTTCGGACACTTTTGGGGATGCCTCCTTTGAGGTGACCATCAAGACCGCCAGTATCAATACCGATATTGAGCCCAGGGACAATCACCTGAGAAGTGCGGACTTCTTTGAAGCCGAGAAATATCCCGAGATCGTTTTCAAGAGCACCGCCTACGAGAAGACCGGGGTGAACACCTTCAAATTGACCGGGGATTTGAACATCCACGGGGTGACCAAGTCCGTTACCCTGGACGGGAGGGTAAACGGGGTGATCACCGATCAGCGAAGCCAAAAACTCAAGGCCGGCCTTAAACTGACCGGTGCCTTCAACCGTTTGGATTTCGGGGTCGGGGCCGAGTCCCCTGCCATTGGCAAGGAGGTCCGCTTGACCGTTCATTTGGAAATGAACCAACAATAGAAGCGGTATGTTTTTAAGTTGGAAGAAAGGGGCTGGACAAAATCCAGCCCCTTTCTTATTGGTCCCGGTTCAAATCCATTTTTATTCCGCCTGCCGTTCCTCCCTGCGGTCCTGGGCGGATTTGTCTTCGGCAACCCCTCGTTTCCAATAGGAGAAGGCATACAGTTCCTGATTGGTCCACAGCAGTTCCTTTCTGAGATGGTTCCTGATCTCCTTGACCGATTCATACTCACAGGCCACAAAGGCAAACCTGCTATCGCTTGCCAACGGGATTCCCTTCAGGGTTTCCGCAAGTTTGCTGTCCTTTCCCGGTTCGGGGTTGTACAGCCAGGTGAATTCCATATCCGCCGGGGTCTGCAACTCCAGCCGGTCTCCCTCTTCCTGCACCTCGATGATGCACTGGCCCTTGGCCGATGCGGGAAGGCCCTCAAGGATGACCCCAAGTACGGGAATGGCCGTGGCATCCCCCACCAGCACATAATGGTCCACCTTGGGAAAGAGTTCCTTATTGTTGAGTTTCATGGCCACTCCCAGCTCGGAACC
>CALDPL010000220.1 GCA_937911965.1 uncultured Allomuricauda sp.
ATGGTATTTCCCCGGTTGCCCAGGTTGCTGTACTTGTGCCTGTAGAACATGACCGCCAATGGATTGTGCTGGTTGTTGGACAGCCCGTCCAAAGTGGGGGTGAAACCATGTTGGTCGGGTGATTTGTCCCAATAGGCCGGCATCAATGGATTTTGGACCAAGGCGTTGTGCAGGTCGTTCCAATAGATGTTGCCGGTGGCCACACTTCTATTTTCACTATTGGTATAGGTAAAGTTTTCCCCAATGGTGACAATGCTGTGGTCCTCGTTTTTGAAAAGGACATGTTCGGTGTTCATCCGTGCCGTCAAGCGTTTGTACCCGGCATCGACAAGATCTCCGCCCAAGATCCCGGTCTGGTCCAGATAGGAGATCCCGAAGGCATAGATATTGTCTTCCCCGCCGCCGGTGATATTGATGGAATGGCTTGCAATGGGGGCATTCTTGGTGGACATTTCATCGATCCAGTTGGTGCCTTCCCAGCCATTTTGGAGCCTTGCCCATATTTCCTCGCCCAATTGGGTCCCCAAATTCCCCGGATAATTCATGTTCAACCAACTGTTGTTGGTCAACATGGCCTCCCAATCGTAGGGTTCCCGACCGTCGTTGACCATCCCCTCGTCCATGATGAACATATATTCTTGGGCGTTCAAGGGGGATAGGTTCTTGTAGATTTTTTGGAATCCGTAATAGGTGTCATAGGTTACCCGGGCCTTGCTGCCCTTTCTCCCTTTGTGGGTGGTCACCAGGATTACCCCATTGGCCGCCCTGGAACCATAGATGGCGGCGGAGGCCGCATCCTTGAGTACGTCGATGGATTCTATGTCCGAGGAACTGAGGTAGTCGATGTTTCCGACCGCGACCCCGTCAACAATATAAAGCGGGTCGGAATTGTCTATGGTTCCCAGACCCCTGATCGTGACCTTGGTTCCCGCTCCCGGTTGCCCGCTGTTACGGGTAATGCTCACTCCGGGGGCGACCCCTTGTAGGGCTTCCATGGCCGTTGCCGTGTTCAGGCCGGCGATATCCTCTCCCTGGATATTGAGGTTTGCGCCGGTGGTCAGGGCCTTCTTTTGGACCCCATAGCCCACTACGACCACTTCCTCCAGGGACTCATAGGACTGCTGCAGGGAAATGTTGATGATACTGCGCTGGCCTACCAGTACGGTCTGGGCCACCATTCCAATATACGAAAAGGTCAATCGGTCGTTCGATTGGACGTTCGCAATGGAATAGTTCCCATCAAAATCGGTGTTGGTCCCATTGGTGGTTCCTTCAACCACCACGGATACCCCGGGCAAAGGCACACCTGAGTCATCGGTGACCAGCCCGGTTATGGTCTTGGTCTGTGACAGGGCATCCTGTGTACAGACCACAACCATAGCAATCAACAATAATTTAAGTTTTAACATCATTTAAAATAGTTTAGGTTGATCTTTCAGTTCCTACCAATTGGCTTTGTTGGGGAAACCCTGGTCCAAGGGCCTTGCCTACTCGGCGCCAATCTGTAATCAAAGAATGAATTCAAACACAAAAATCAACAGGCCGACAATGGACAGTACCAGTAGTATTTCCATCAATCGCTTCCAATTGAAATTTGAAGAATTCGATTTCATCCCGATAAATGTTAAATAAATATTAATTCTTTAATGGAAGCAATCGTGCAAGAGTTAGCATTTATGGGGCATCATGAAGTGGAATAAGAATAATGCAACATTTGTTATAAAATATTGCTACATTCTTTATAATTCTCTAAAATAGATTCGAGAGCAGGGAGAAGGGTCCAACGTTTCCTTAACATAGGGAGGTCACAACATGGAAAGGAAAACAGGGGGTTGGAAAAGTTCACCGACAATCAGTGGCATGTTTTTCCGCGGAAGTTCATATGACCACAAACCCAATCTATAAGGAAATCGTGTCGAGAAATATCCGTTCATCAGGATTCCTGGATCTGGATCTCTGTAGGCAAGATTCCGAACTGGGCCTTAAAGCATTTCGTGAAATAGGAAGGGGAGGAGAAGCCCACGCTGAAACATACCTCACTGATGGAGGAATTGCCCAATTCCAACAGTTGTTTTGCCCGCAACAACCTTATGTTCCTCAAGAATTCATTGGCCGTCTGTCCGGAAAGGGCCTTGATCTTTCGATAAAATTGGCTTCTGCTCAAATTCAACTGGCTGGCCAGGGCCTCCACGCTCAACTCTGGATCGTCGATGTTTTCATGAATGTGGTTCATTACCTTTTCCAAGAACTCTTTGTCCAATGCCGTCGTGTTCCCATTGGTGGGAAGGTCGCTGAGCAGGCTGAAATACTTGTTGAAAATGATTTGCCTGCTGTGGATCAACTGGGATAGGCGAAGACGCAGCAGCCTCATGTCAAACGGCTTCACCATATAGGCATCCGCCCCGGTCCCGATGCCCTCCAAACGGTCGTCGATCCGTGCCTTGGCGGTGAGCATCAAAAGGGGGATGTGGCTGGTCCTGAGATCCCCCTTGATCTTCTTGCAGAATTCGAACCCGTCCATTGTGGGCATGATCACATCGGTCAGGATGATATCGGGAAGGACGGTCTTGGCGATTTCCAGGCCCTCCTTGCCGTCCGCGGCCAAAAGGATTCTGTATTGGTTCCTGAGCTCATTGCGCAGGTAATTTCGAAGCTCCGCATTGTCCTCGACGATCAATAGGGTATGGGTACAACTGGGTTCCTCTCGTTCGGGCAGGTTCACGGCCCTGGGAACAGCGGGCATGGTGGTGGACCCGTTCTGTAACTTGTCCGGTTCCCGGAGCGGGGAGAACAGTTCCTCTTCCTTGAAGTGGGCCTTCCCCTTGGGGAGGATCAATTTAAAGGAGGTGCCACGGCCCACTTCGCTGCTCACCTCTATCTTTCCCTTGAGCAGGTTCATGAAGTTCTGCACCACTTCCAATCCAATGCCGGTGCCCCCGTTATAGGATTTGTCCTTGCCCTCCACTTGGTAGAACCGGTCGAATATCCGTTCCAATTGATCTTTTTCCAGTCCGGGTCCCGTATCCGTTATCAGAATCTCGACCCCTTTTGTCGGCTTTATGGGATCCACCAATGGCAAATGATACATGCCGTCCTCGGACCTCAGTTCAATGGTAATGGCCCCTCCATCCGGGGTGATCTTAAAGGCGTTGGAGAGGATGTTGAACACAATTTTCTCCAACATACCCTCATCGGTCCAGATCATGGGGTCTTCTTTGTCGGCATCAAGACTGAAATGGATGTTCCCCTCAATGGCTTCCTCCCTGAAATGTCCCGAGACCTCTTCCAACAGTTCGGCCAGATTGAACTCACTGGCCCGTACCCCGATCTTGTTCAATTCCAGTTTCCTGAAATCCAACAGTTCGTTCACCAATCGGTAGAGCCGATCTGTATTCTTATAGATGACCCTGTGCTTTTCCTTGATCCTTTGGGGAAGTTCCAGGCTCCTGTCCTCGATCAAGTCCCGCAAGGGATTGATGATCAGGGAGAGGGGCGTTCTGAATTCATGGGAAATGGTGGTGAAGAATTGAAATTTCTTTTCGTCCAACTCCTTGTCCCGAAGCCGTTTTTCACGCTCGGAACCGATCATTTGCTTTTCCCGGATCCTGGATTGTGTGATGGTGTTCAATAGATAGATCCCCAACATGAACAGGGCGATATAGGAGACAAGGGCCCAATTGGTTTTCCACCAGGGCGGCAGGACCGTGATGTGAAGGTTCAGCGGGTCGGTGTTCCACAGGCCATCGTTGTTGGCCGCCTTCAGCTTGAAGGTGTATTCCCCGGCATCCAGGTTGGTATAGGTGGCACTTCGTTTTTCCCCCACATAGTTCCAGGTCTCCTCATAGCCTTCCAGGTAATAGGCGAACTCGTTTTTCTCGGGACGGGTAAAATTGATGCCGGAATACTCAATGGTAAAAACGGACTGGTCGTGCTTTAGAACAATGCTGTCCATTTCGGAGATCACTTTATCAAGCGGGGATTTTTCCTGGGTGGGCAGTACGATCTCATTGAACAATTTCAAATCGGAAAGGTAAAGGGAGGTCTCGCTGGTATTGATCGGAATTTCCGTGGGATTGAAATAATTGACGCCCTGATATCCTCCAAAATAGAGGTTCCCCCCTGCATCGATAAAGGTGGAATTCATATTGAAATCATTGGAAAGCAGGCCGTCACTGGTCGTATAGTTGGTAAACTCCTCCGTAATCGGGTTGAGCTCGGTAATCCCCGAATTTCCCGACACCCAAATGGTGCCCTGGGCGCTTTCGATGATCGCACAGACGTTTTCCTCCATCAGGCCGTTGAGCTTGTTGTACCAAGTGAAGGTCTGTGAATCCGGCTCGTACCTACAGAGTCCCGCCCCTTTGGTCCCGATCCAGATGGAACGATCTTCCCCTTCATAGAGGGACAGTATATGGTTTGCCGCCGAACTCCCCCCGAACTCCCTGGACATTTTATCCGACATGGGCACGACTTCGATCTCGCCCCCCTTTTTCTTTTCCAGTCTAAAAAGCCCTCTGGTGGTGCCCACCCAAATTTGGTCTTGATGGTCCACCATGACCTTCCAGGTATCGCTCTCCCATAGGCCACTTTCCCTAAAGGCAGGGCTGTCGTGGTGCTCAAATTTTTGCGTTCGTGGATCAAAGGAGTGGATCCCCCTGTGGTAGGTACCGAACCATAGGATGCCCTCGCTGTCCTGATCGATGCTTACCACGGTATTGGACAATAGACCGCCATCGGTGTTCCCAATATGGTAATTGAAAAAGTGCCTGGAACCCTTTTTCAAAAAGTAGATTCCCTTGTCCCAACTCCCGGCCCAGATGTTTTCTCGGTCGTCGATGAATATGTTCAGGATATAGTCACTTCCCAAACCGGTATACTCCCCCTTGCTGCCAAGGTTGATGTGTGTGAAGTCATTTTTCTTCAGGTCCACGATGTCGATTCCCCCACCGTCCAGACCTATCAGGAATTTCCCGTCGGATTGCTGTACAATAGAGGTCACCGAGCTAATTTGCAAGGAATTGGGGTTGTTGTGATAGCTCGCTATATCATTGAATTTGTCGTACAACCTATCGTATAGGGCCAATCCCTTGTTGTAATAGCCCAGCCAGATCCTCTGGCCATCGTCCAGGTACAGGGACCAAATGGAATTGGACTGCATGCCGGTTTCATCATTCTTGCTGGCGAAATAATGGTTCAACACCTTTCCTTTTGGGGTGATGTGAAAAAGTCCATTGTTTTCCGTTGCACACATCAAGGTCCCATCGGGGAGAACGATCAAGGAAAAGAAAGTCGTTTGGGAAAACAGGAATTCATCGACGGCATAATAGTCCTCTCCGATAATATCCGTCCTCCCCAATTTGATCAGCCCGTCCGAAAAGGTTCCTATCCAAAGGTTGTCCCCCTGGTCTATCAGCAGCGATTTTATCGGGACCCGTACCGCCTCCATGGTGTCCCGACCCCTAAAATAGGAGCGTTTGAGAAGTCCTGTTTGGGCATCTATCTCGAAGAGTCCCCGGTCGGTTCCCACATAGATCTTTCCATAGCTGTCCTTTTGTATGGTCTCGATGATTAGGGGTGGGAGCGAACCGGGTTCGTCCACCTTTATTTTTTCTACCTTGAAATCCACAGGATCGAGCCTGTACAGGCCCTTTTCAAAACCCCCGATATACAGTTTTCCCAGATTGTCCTCCTGAATGGCAGAGATGGAGATCGGGTTCCTTTCGATGCTATCGTCTTCCAAGGGGATCCTTTTGAAGCGGTCGTTGGCCCGGTCATAAAGGTTCAATCCCTGTTCCGTTCCTGCCCAAAGTCGGTTTTCGCGATCGAAATAGGTCCTGAACACCAGGCTGCTGTTCAGGGAAGTACTGTCGTTCAGAATATGTTTATAGGATTTAAAGTCGACCCCATCGTAGCGGTAGAGGCCCGAGCCGTTGGTCCCCAGCCAAATGAAGCCGTAATTGTCCTGTACGATGGAGTAGATGCCCACCCTGGAGATCCCTTCGGTAATATTGACAAAATTGTATTTGGGATAGGCTTCCTGGCCCCTCATTCCGGGAAGGAACAGACCAATGCCTATAAGGACCAGAAAACAGCGTACCCTATGGGAAATCG
>CALDPL010000221.1 GCA_937911965.1 uncultured Allomuricauda sp.
ATCTGAATAAAATAGAGCCAGGTCTTCCTCCTCGCCTATGTCCATTTCGCTGATCTTGAAAGTCTGCTCAGTCATTCCCTGCTCGAACTTCAATAAATACTTGTTGTTCCAAGAAAACAACGAAATCTTGATCCCATTTCTAGAAAATTCCTTGACTACTCTCATGCTAACCTGGTAACCAGTGCGGAATAGGTAATCTCCGATTTCAGGGAGGAAGCTACGGAGCAATATTTCTCGACCGCAAGTTTGATCACTTTTTGAAACTCTTCCTGGGTGGCATCGCGAGAGGAGAGTATAAATTTAAGGTTTATGGACTTGTAAAACGCAGGTATTCCTTCATTTCGGTCTCCTTCAGCTTCAACTTTGAAATCTAGGATTTTCCTTCTCTTCTTTTTCTTGGGATTGAAGCCGTTTTCCTGTAGTTCGACAAAGGCTTTGTATTTGTCCTCGGGCAGTCCTGCCTTCAGTGCCTCGTCCTGGCTTTTATCGATTTTCTCGAACTCTTCCTTCATTTTTAGGGGCTCCAACTGCAGGATTTGGAGTTCGATGCGCTGTTGGACCGATTGGATCAGGGTGGTCCGTACCACGGCCTCTTCAAAGGGGTCCAGCCCCAGGGCCTCTGATATTTTCGGCATTTGTCCATCCACGATTTCCTGGGCCGTGGGCGGGGTTTCATCCTTTTTGGACGCCGTCGGACCGGCCTGTGGGATACTGCTGCGCTGCCTTCCGTACATCCCACCATAATAAGGGGAGCCGTAACCGTATTGGGCCACAAGTTCATTTATGCCGAACACGCCCAACAAAAAACCCATTAATATGAGACCTTGAATTCGTTTCATAGGTGTTAAAGATATGATTTTGCGTGGGAAACAGGAAATATTTATTATAAAATAGGTGACTGCCAGTACTATAACAGAGTTTTGATCAAGATAGGGGGGCGGCCTATCAGGGCTTTGCCGCCTTGGACCACTATGGGACGTTCGATGAGTTTGGGATGTTCCACCATGGCCTTGAGGATGGAGGCATCCGATAGCCGTTTCCCCTTGAACTGCTCCTTCCATATCCTTTCATTCTTGCGCACCAGGTCAATGGGGGAAATGCCCAATTTTTGAATCAGGTCCCGGAGCTCCTCCACGCTGGGAGGTTGGTCCATATAAAGCACCACTTCGTATTCCTTTCCCGACTTCTCCAGGATTTCCAGGCCCTCCCTGGATTTTCCACAGCGGGGGTTGTGATAGATTTTCAACATAGCCGTTAAATTGATCGTCATTCCACTTTTTGCCCCATCATCATCAGATAGGCCTTTAGAAAGGGATCGATTTCCCCGTCCATCACGGCATCCACGTTTCCGGTTTCCTCCCCGGTACGGACATCCTTGACCAGTTTATAGGGATGCATGACGTAGTTCCGGATCTGTGAGCCCCATTCTATCTTCATTTTTGAGGATTCGATCTCCGCCCTGGCCTCCTGTTTTTTGCGCAGCTCGATCTCGTACAATTGGGATTTGAGCATTTTCAGGGCCGTTGCCCGGTTTTCGTGCTGTGAACGCGAATCCGAACAGGAAATTTGGATTCCCGTGGGCTTGTGGACCAATTGCACCTTGGTTTCCACCTTGTTCACATTCTGTCCCCCGGCACCGCTGGAACGTGCCGTGGTGATCTCGATATCGGAGGGATTGATCTCGATTTCGATGCTGTCGTCCACCAAGGGATATACATAGACCGAAACAAAGGAGGTATGCCTCTTGGCATTGCTGTCGAACGGGGAGATTCGCACCAGACGATGCACCCCGTTCTCTCCCTTGAGCCACCCAAAGGCGTATTCCCCCTCGATTTCCAAGGTCACCGTTTTGATGCCGGCCACATCCCCTTCCTGATAGTTCAGTTCCCTGACCTTATATCCGTTGTTCTCGGCCCACATCAAATACATCCTCATGAGCATGCCGGCCCAATCACAGCTCTCGGTGCCCCCGGCCCCCGCGGTGATCTGCAGGACCGCGGTCAGTTCATCCCCTTCATCGGACAACATGTTCTTGAACTCCAGTTTCTCGATGGCCTCCGCTGCCGTTCCATACTGTTTGGCGACCTCTTCCGGACTAACCTCCCCCGCCTGCTGGAATTCCATCAAGACCTCCAGGTCCCCGACCAAGCTTTCGGCCTCCTCGTACTCTTCCACCCATTTTTTCTTGGATTTCAGGGCCTGCATCTGCAGCTGTGCCTCCTGGGGGTGGTTCCAAAAATCCGGTTCGAGGGTCTTTTCCTCTTCGTTCTCTATTTCAATGCGTTTGGCATCTACGTCAAAGATACCTCCTTAACGCACCAAGGCGCTCAATAAGATCCTTTTGCTGATCTGTGTTGACCATAATCCTTAAAATTTTGCGTAAAAATAAGCTTCTTTCTGCAGATGACCACAGAAATGGGAACATAATGGCCGACTTTCCCAGGCTGGAGATCGGGTCTATGGGCCGCCCCGGTAATTGGTTCCTCTACGGGACATCGGGGACAATATTCCAAATGAAATGCATAATTTTATGGCCAACTTAGACAGGATATGGAAAACAGACTTTGGCTAACGTACCTCTTTTATTTTATCGGCATCTCCCTCTTTGCCCAAACCTTTGAAAAGACCAAGGACTTTCAAAAATTCAGCGGGTATTTCAATTTTTACTTTGACGATGATACGGACAAGATCTACCTGCAGGTGGACCACCTGGAGCGGGATTTCCTCTACGTGTATTCCCTGAGCAGCGGTATCGGCAGCAATGATATCGGCTTGGACCGAGGACAATTGGGCAATGAACAATTGGTCCATTTCAAAAAGGCGGGGAACAAACTGCTGTTGGTACAGCCCAATATGAAGTTCCGGGCCCTGACGGACAATGCCCTGGAGCGGAAATCCGTGGAACAGGCCTTTGCAAAATCCGTGCTGCACGGATTTAAGATCGAGGAACAGTCCAAAGGGAGTTACCTGATCGATTTTACGGATTTTTTGATGCGGGACGCCCACGGGGTCGCCGTACGACTGAAAGGGAGCAAACAGGGAAGCTATTCCCTGGACCTTGGAAAGAGCGCCCTGGCCTTTGAACGGACCAAGGCCTTTCCCAAAAATGTGGAGTTCGATGTCACCCTGACCTTTAAGGGCGATCCACAAGGGGCTTGGATCCGATCGGTGGCCCCCAATGCCTCTTTGGTGACCGTGGCCCAGCACCACTCCCTGATCGAATTGCCGGACGACAAATACAGCATGAGGGCCTTCGATCCCCGCAGCGGTTCCTTTCCCTTTTCCTATTACGACTACGCCAGCCCCGTTCATGAACCGATCCTGAAACAATTCATCAGACGGCACCGATTGCAGAAGAAGAACCCCGGGGCCGCCATGAGCGAGGCGGTAAGGCCCATAGTGTACTATTTGGACAACGGTACCCCGGAACCCATCCGTTCCGCCCTTTTGGACGGGGCCCGATGGTGGAACCAGGCCTTTGAGGCCATTGGGTACAAGAACGCCTTTCAGGTCAAGGTCCTTCCGGATGATGCCGACCCCCTGGATGTGCGCTACAATGTGATCCAGTGGGTACACCGCTCCACCAGGGGATGGAGCTATGGCGCCAGTGTCACAGACCCCAGGACCGGGGAGATCATCAAGGGACATGTCAGCCTTGGCAGCCTGCGGATCCGCCAGGATTTTATGATCGCCCAGGCCTTGATGGACAGGCCCTTTGCAGCCAACGACACG
Source organism: uncultured Allomuricauda sp. (assembly GCA_937911965.1). Taxonomy (GTDB): domain Bacteria; phylum Bacteroidota; class Bacteroidia; order Flavobacteriales; family Flavobacteriaceae; genus Flagellimonas. The sequence continues at coordinate 3,733 of CALDPL010000221.1, forward strand.
AATCACGGACCCATGTTGGAACTTGCCCTGGCCAGGATCAGGCAATTGTCCGCTCATGAAATCGGCCACACCCTGGGCTTTGCCCACAATTTTGCGGCCAGCCCGAGCAACAATGCCTCGGTAATGGATTACCCACACCCCCGGTTCACCCTTGAGGGCAACACCATAGGGTTTTCAAATGCCTACGCCACCGGAATGGGTGCATGGGACAAAACGATCGTGGAGTACTCCTATTCGGACATTCCCCAGGGACAGGGGGAGCGGGAGTACCTTGACGGGATCCTGAAAAGAGCCCAGGAAGCCGGCCTGCGCTATATTTCCGATCGGGATGCCCGGCCTGCCGGGGGTGCCCATCCCTTGGCCCATTTATGGGACAATGGCAAAGATCCGATCCAGGAGCTGGAACGCATGATGGAAATCCGAAAAAGGGCCATCGATAATTTTTCCATCGACAACATCCGCAGCTGGGAACCCAATTCCACCCTGGAGGACGTGTTCGTACCCCTCTATTTCTTCCACCGCTATCAGGTCGAGGCCGTCTCCAAGGTCATAGGGGGGCTGGACTACAACTATGCGGTCAAGGGCGGGGGACAGCTCCCGGTGGAGACCGTGGACCAAGGGATGCAACGGCGGGCTTTGAAAGGCCTGCTCAAGACCTTGGATGCCGAAAAAATTGCCATTCCCAAGGATAAATTGGACCTATTTCCCCCCAGGGCCATGGGTTTTCCCTCCTCCAGGGAATCCTTCAAGGGCAGGAACGGGGTGGGCTTTGACGCCCTTTCCGCCGCGGAGACCGCGGCCGAAATGACCCTGGGACTCCTGTTCCACCCAGAGCGGGCTTCCCGCCTGATCCAACAAAAAAGCCTTGACAGGGGCCAATTGGGCCTGGACGACCTGTTCGATCAGACGGTCAAGTCGAGTTTCGGGCTATCGCACAGGGACCCCTATTGGACAGAGGTACAGAACAATATAAATTTTAGGGTACTCCACCATATCATGGGCCTTGCAGCAGAGGATGGGGTACATCCCCAGGTCAATGCCCTGGCCTACGAAACCCTTAAAGATTTGAAGTCCCAATTGTTGGCCGGGGGAAAGAATGCCATCTCCGCCGAGTTGGTGCGGAGGATCGATGCCTTTTTGGAAGAACCCTCGGAGTTCGAACCACTCCGGGCACCGAGTATCCCGGACGGTTCCCCCATCGGAATGGATTGTATGGATTAAAACTGCCCTATGGAAATAAATTTGATCAGCGATACGGTCACCAAACCGACCCCGGCCATGTTGGAGGCCATGATGTCCGCCAAGGTCGGGGATGACGTCTTCAAGAACGACCCCACCGTGAATGAATTGGAGGCCCGGGTGGCGGATTATTTTGGAATGGAGGCCGCCCTGTTCTTTCCCAGCGGGACGATGACCAACCAGACGGCCATAAAGGTTCATACCGAGCCGGGAGAGCAGCTCATTTGCGACACCTATGCCCACGTATTCAATTTTGAAGGGGGAGGGGCGAGCTTTAACAGTGGGGTATCCTGCAAACTCGTGGAAGGAGACAGGGGGATGATGACCGCGGCCCAGGTCGAGGCCGCCATCAATCCCCCGGATTTTTATCACAGCCCCCGGACCGCCTTGGTCTGCATTGAGAATACGACCAATAAGGGGGGAGGGGCCTGTTGGGACCTTGGGGAGTTGCGCAGGATCGGGGAACTCTGTGGGGAACACGGCCTGAAATATCATCTGGACGGGGCCCGATTGTGGAATGCCCTGGTCAAAAATGGGGAGGACCCCAAGGACTATGGAAACCTTTTCGATTCCATAAGCGTCTGTTTCAGCAAGGGCCTGGGCTGCCCGGTGGGCTCGGTCTTGCTGGGAAATGGGGAAACGATCCAAAAGGCCCTGAGGATCAGAAAGATCTTGGGCGGGGGAATGCGGCAATCCGGATATTTGGCCGCTGCGGCCCTCTACGCCATGGACCACCATATCGATAGGTTGGCGGAGGACCACCAAAGGGCCGCCGAGATCGGGAAGGTGTTGAAGGGCTTGGGGTTCATCAAAAAAGTGGAGCCCGTGGAGACCAATATCATCATCTTTGAGATCGATGGGGACAAATTGTCCCAAAAGGATTTCCTCGATCAATTGGCCGGGAACCAAGTGTCCATTATTGGAATGGGCCAGGGAAAATTGCGGATTGTCACCCATTTGGACTACGGCCCGCAGATGCACCGACACTTTTTGGGCGTCCTGAAAGCCATGGGGTAGCCCCCGGAATTACGCTTTTACTTAAAAAAAGAATCCATGCCCGGAATGTTGGGCATGCCTTCCTTGGCCACTGCGGCGAGTTCCGCTTCGTTGACCGCCGTGGCCTTTTCGATGGCGCGGTTCAGGGTGAGGATCAAAAGATCCTCCAAATGCTCCCGGTCCCCGAGCAGGGATTGGTCGATGGACAGGGACTTGATCGCACGATTTGCCGTAAGGCTGACCTTTACGAGCCCATCTGTGGAGCTTTCATCCACAAGGACCGTGTCCAGTCTCGCTTTTGTGGCCTCCACTTTTTTTTGGGTCTCCTTGAGTTTCCCCATCATGCCCATGATATCTCCAAACATATTTTCAAATTTTTAAAAGCATATCGACAAAAGTATTAATTTGGTCAAAATCAAATCCAATGGTCCGAACAATTTCGAAGTTCCCAATACTGCTTATTTGCCTTATTTTTGCAAGCTCTTGCAAAAACAGTAAAAAAGAATCAATGGACATATCCCCCCCGGTGGCACCCAAGCATCCGACCCAGTTGGAGAAACATGGCGATATAAGGATCGATGATTACTATTGGATGAACAATCGGGAAGACCAGCAGGTACTGGACTACCTGAACGCCGAGAATGACTATTACCAAAAAATGACGGCCCATACCACGGGATTCCAGGAGCAATTGTTCAATGAGATGAAAGGGAGGATCAAGGAGGACGATTCCTCGGTTCCCTATAAGTTGGACGGGTATTGGTACATCACCCGATATGAAGAGGGGAAGGAATACCCCATCTATACCCGAAAAAAGGAAAGCTTGGACGCCCCGGAAGAACTGATGTTCGACTGTAACGAAATGGCTCGGGACCATGACTATTTCAACCTTAGGGGAATTTCGGTGAGCCCGGACAATACCTTGGCCGCCTTTGCCGTGGATACGGTCTCCAGGAGGCAGTACAACATACAGGTCAAGAACCTGCAGACCGGGGAGATCTATCCCGATGTCATTGTGAACTCCACCGGAAGTTCGGTCTGGGCCAATGACGGAAAGACCCTTTTTTACACCAAAAAGGATCCGGTCACCCTTAGGTCGGACAAAATCCACAAGCACATTATGGGCACCGGTCCCGAAGAGGATGCCCTGGTCTATGTGGAACGGGATTCCACCTACAACACCTTTGTCTATAAGACAAAATCCAGAAAATACATCGTCATAGGCTCCTCCAGTACCCTGACCTCGGAATACCGCATATTGGATGCCGATGATCCAGAGGGGGAGTTCAGGATCTTTTCCCCACGTGAGAAAGGGGTGGAGTATTCCATATCCCATTACGACGGAAACTTTTACGTATTGACCAATAAGGACGGGGCGACAAATTTCAAGTTGATGCGATGCCAGGAGGGGAGGACCGGGTCCGAGCACTGGCAGGAATTCATTCCCCACAGGGAGGATGTGCTTTTGGAGGATGTGGAGATCTTCAGGGACCACTATGTGCTTTCGGAACGGAAAAACGGCCTCAACCTGATGAAAATATCCCGTTGGGACGGTTCGGACAGCTATTATATGCCCTTCGAGAGCGAGACCTATGTCGCCGGGCCCAATGTGAACCTGGACTTCGACACCGAGGTGCTCCGGTATTATTACAACGAGATGGGGGCTCCCTTTGCCATCTTGGATTTCAATATGAGGACCAAGGAGAAAACCCTTTTGAAGGAGCAGGAAGTACTGGGCGGCAACTTTGACAAGGACAATTACACCACCCAAAGGTTGTGGGCCCCGGCCAGGGACGGCAAAATGGTGCCCATTTCCCTGGTGTACCGCAAGGACACCCCCTTGGATGGCAGCAGCCCGCTGCTGCAATACGGATACGGCTCCTATGGGTCCACGATCGACCCCTATTTTTCATCGATCCGCCTGAGTCTGTTGGACCGGGGATTCATCTATGCCATCGCACATATCCGGGGAGGGGAATATTTGGGAAGGCCCTGGTACGAAGATGGAAAGCTCCTCAACAAAAAGAACACCTTTACCGATTTCATCGACTGTTCCAAATTCCTGATCTCTGAAAATTATACCTCCCCTGAACATCTGTATGCCATGGGGGGCTCGGCAGGGGGGCTTTTGATGGGGGCCGTGATCAATATGGAGCCCGGACTTTACAATGGGGTGATCGCAGGGGTGCCCTTTGTGGACGTGGTCACCACCATGTTGGACGACACCATCCCCTTGACCACCGGGGAATACGATGAATGGGGGAATCCCAATGAAAAGGAATATTACGATTATATCAAATCCTATTCTCCCTACGACAATGTGGAGGCCAAGGCCTATCCCAACCTATATGTTTCCACCGGCCTTCACGACTCCCAGGTCCAATATTGGGAACCGGCCAAATGGGTGGCCAAATTGAGGGAGTACAAGACCGATGACAATCTGTTGTTTTTGGACACCAATATGGAGGCGGGACACGGTGGGGCCTCGGGCCGGTTCGAGTCTTTGAGGGAGACTGCAAAGGAATATGCCTTTATTTTGGACCTCGAAGGGAAAGCCGATTAAAAATAAAATAGTACTTTTGCATGGGAAGATTCCCTTTTTTATTGGGAATTCTCCCCTTACCTAAACCCAGTTATGAAGAAACAGATAAATGCGCACAGCAGTATTCTAGACCTAATTGGTAATACCCCCTTAGTCAAACTCAACAGAATTACGGCCCCCCTTACCGGAAACTTCTATGCCAAGTTGGAATCCTTCAATCCAGGTCATTCCTCCAAGGACAGAATAGCCATCCACATCATTGAACGGGGAATCCTCAAGCCTGGAAGCACCATTGTGGAGACCACCTCCGGAAACACGGGATTTTCCCTGGCCATGGTGAGCATTATCAAGGGCTATAAATGTATTTTGGCGGTAAGCTCAAAATCCTCCAAGGACAAAATCGACCTGTTGCGCTCCATGGGGGCCAAGGTTTATGTCTGTCCCGCACACGTAAGTGCGGATGACCCACGTTCCTATTATGAGGTGGCCAAGAGGCTACATCGGGAAACCGAAAATTCGATCTAT
>CALDPL010000222.1 GCA_937911965.1 uncultured Allomuricauda sp.
ATTTTGTTTAAAAAAAAATCATTTTTATTACGTATATTTTCCGTATTGACTAATTTTGCTGAAAATTTCAATAATTATGAATAAAGTCAAATTGGACGAAGTCGACCACCAGATTTTGGATATGTTGATTGACAATACCAGAACCCCTTTTACAGATATTGCAAAAAAATTGTTGATTTCGGCCGGTACGGTCCATGTCCGGGTAAAGAAAATGGAAGAGGCCGGGATCATCCGTGGTTCCTCCCTTACCCTGGACTATGTTAAACTGGGCTATTCCTTTATAGCCTATGTGGGCATCTTTTTGGAAAAGACCCACCAGACCAAATTTGTCCTTGAAAGGCTGAACCAGATTCCCTATGTGACCGTTGCCCATATTACCACGGGCAAGTTCAATATCTTTTGCAAGATCAGGGCCAAGGATACCAACCACGCCAAGAACATCATCTTCAAGATAGACGACATCGACGGGATTTCTAGGACGGAGACCATGATTTCCCTTGAGGAGAGCATCAACGACAAAAAGCGTTTGATGCACACCATCTTCAATGAGATGTAGGCCCAAAATACTCATGTCATGTTGATTTCGGAACTATCGGCCTCCGCGTACCCTCCTTATTACCAAACCTATATTTCGGCATTCGGGCAGGGCAGTCTAATGGCTGGATTGGAGCAGGGCAGGAGTGAATTTCTGTCCTTTTTGGACACCCTGCCCCGGGAGCGACTTTCCTTCTCCTATGGCCCGGGGAAATGGACCTTGGCCGAAGCCCTGGTCCACATTACGGATACCGAACGCATCTTTCAATATCGGGCCTTGCGCTTTGCCAGAAACGACAGGACCGACCTTCCGGGTTTTGATCAGGATGCCTTCGTCCCCCATTCCAATGCCACCAAACGTAGCTTAGGAGACCTAAGGCAGGAATATACAGCGGTGAGGGACTCCTCCATTGCACTTTTTCGGACCTTTGACCGGGAGACCTTGGATCGGGTAGGTATTGCAAACGGCCTTCCCATGGGTGTGGGCGCCATGGGTTTTATCATCTGTGGACATCAGGCCCACCACCTAAGAATCATAACGGAACGGTATCTGGCCTGATTCAACAAAGGCCTTCATTGTCCTGATCTTCGGTCTCGAAATCCGGAACGGGGGATTCCCCTTCCAGTTCCTCCATGGGGCCGTAGTCCATGTCGCGGTCGAGTTCCCGTTCCATGGCTTCCTCAAAATTGGCCATGAAATTAGATAGACTTTTACTGATTTTAACCAGATAAAGGGTGTCCTGGGTCCTGAGTTCCACGGCCTCGATGATCTGCCCGTCGGGCTTCTTGATGGTAATGATGTCTTCGTCCCCGTATCCATCGGGATAGGAATCGATCAGGATGGCTGCCAAATTGTGGTCCATCTTGCTGTAGTCGATCAACAATCGTTTCATAATGGTTGTTCAATTGGTGTACAACCAAGCTAGGAAATTTTGAAATCGGTCTATCAATTAGAGTTGTAAACGCTGGAAATCAGTATATGTAGGCTTCATTCCATGTAGTAATCAAAAGCCTTTTCGAAGAGTTTCCCCTCCACTTTTACATCTGTTACCGCCTCCCCGATGGAGTGCAGCAGTACAAAATTGATGTCCCCATGGGAGTTTTTCTTATCGTGTTTGAGCAGTTTTACAATGGCGGCAATGTCATCGGGACCAAAATTCACTTTTTCATAAAACCTCAAAAAGGTTGTTTTGATATCCTCAAGGGAAAGCTTTGACAGGCCGGTCAACCTATGGGACAGATAGCCCTCCAAGATCATCCCTATGGCGATGGCCTCCCCGTGCAGGAGGGCTTTCTTTTCTGCTTGTTCCAAAAAGTAGGATTCAATGGCGTGGCCCAAGGTATGGCCAAAATTCAAGATCTTGCGCAGGCCTTTTTCCCTAGGGTCCTCCAGGACCACCTTGTTTTTCAAGGCAATCGATTTTTGGATTTCCTTGGCCCCGGTAAAGGAATTTTCATCCCGGAGCGACTTCCAATATTCCGCATCCAGGATCAGGCCGTGTTTCAGCATTTCGGCATAACCGCTCTTGAGTTCCCTGGGATCCATGGTCTTTAGAAAAGTGGGGAATACCAGGACCATTTGGGGCTGGTTGATGACCCCGATCTGATTCTTTAGGCTGCCCAGATCGACCCCGTTCTTTCCACCCACGGAGGCATCCACCATGGAGAGCAGGGTAGTGGGGACGTTGATGAAATGGATTCCCCTTTTAAAGCATGATGCTACAAAGCCTCCCAGATCGGTAACCACCCCGCCGCCCAAATTGATCAGGGCACTTTTTCGGTCGGCATCCAATTCGGACAATACCTCCCATACTCGGGTACAGGTAGCTATATTTTTGTTGATTTCACCTTCCTCGATCTCGATGACCTCAAAATCATAATCCCCATTTATCATTCCCATAAAATGGGGAAGGCAATAATTATGGGTGCTTTCGTCCACTAGGATAAATACCTTGGAATAATTAAATTTTTCAAGGTGTTCATTTAATTCATTATAAGCCCTTT